>JAUUVJ010000353.1 GCA_030589605.1 Candidatus Hodarchaeota archaeon
AATATAAGCATCTCTAGCCTCTACTTTTTCTCTAAGAAGTGTTCGAGTTTTTATTATTGCATTTTCTCGGATAAGACTTAAAAAATTCTCAGATGGTTTGAAATCAATATTCTTTTTGAGATAATCCGAAGCTAATTTCCTGAAAGGAAAAAGTTCACCAGCATTTGCAAATCTTACATTGTTATAACCAGCTTGGCGTAAAAAATCAACAAAAATTGCCCTATCAGATACAATCTCCTCATTAATTTGTCCCACTTGTTTTAAAATTCTATTTTCATTGGTCTTCAAGAAGTTCTCTAGACTTTTATCAGTTAGAGCATCCCCTTGGTTAAAGATTATCGAATCTGATATTTGAGGTGTACCTTGTTCACTTTTTTCCCCAGTAAGTATGCCTACGGCTGTAACCAGAATGTATTTCAATTTTGAGCACCAATCTTCAAGAATAAAGCAGGTAAATCAACATATAATATTGCTTTTCTTTGTTTAGGAATTACAGTTTCAATTTTTTTTTTTTTTGAAATCTAAGATTTGTGACCAAATTATTTGAAGGTAACAAAAAGAGTTAATATCTCAGTTAAATAGTAAAACAAGTAAAAATTATGTTATCAAGAAGAATTTGTAAATGATTATTCCTATATTTAACTTATTAAATACGTGAAAACAACCATGACAAGACAGAAGCCTATCAGTATTAAAATACCAGATCAGGTACTTATTTTAATTGATAACTTCGTTCGACTAGAGCGATACGAATCACGTTCACAATTTTTACGAACTGCGATAGAATTAATGTTGAAAAATGAATTAGGAACTTGGGAAAAACTTGTTGACCAAATTTATCAAGACTAGGAGAAAAAGGAAATACTAAAAGGAGCCAAAAAAATGTTTTCTTTTAATTCAAGAGAAAAAAAAGAATTAATAGCTGGTACTCTGATTTTTGTGTTTGTAGGACTTTCGATGATTCCGGGATTGGAGCTTAATATTCTTTTTGCAGCTGTCATATCTCTTCATATTGGAATCTTATCTTTTATATTTGGTTTAAGTCTTATAATATTTCCCCTCTGGCTTTTTCATGAACTAGGACATAAATTTTCAGCTCAATATTATGGATTAAGCTCTGAATTCCACTTATATCCTAATTTTGCCTTTTTATCGTTGATTTCAGTACTCTTTCCAATTAAGTTTATTGCTCCAGGTGTTATTCGTGTTAGAGGAGATTACCATACGGATATTTCAGCTAGAATAGCAATGGCTGGACCATTGACCAATATAATGATAGGGGGAGTATTTTTGATTCTTTCAGTATTTCTTAGCGACAATTGGGGAGGTATTCTTTCTTGGGTTAGTTATTTATCATTTAATATAGCTCTTTTTAATTTAATACCATTATCTGTTTTAGATGGAGCTAAAATCTATCGTTGGAACTTTTATGCATTCTTAGTACTTTTTGGCTCGAGTTTGATTCTTTACATATTTCATCCATACGGAATTTTGGGGGGATTATAACATGGAATCTTTAACTAATCAGGAACGATTAACTACATATATTAGCTTCGGTTTGATCATATCTATCCTATTTGTGTCAATATTTTTACCACCAGAGAATATTTCAAAATGGGTATTGGTAGGATTTGGTTCAATTCTGATTTCAGTATTAATGGTTTATGTTTTCATATTCTACCCTGGAAAAAATCTCCATCGCGGAAGGAGTAGAAAACTACGATTTTCTAGACCAGATTCCTCAAGTTTTCAACCTGTAATAATTCGACCTTCTGGTAAAGCAAAAAATACAATTATTGAAGGGAAATGCTATTTTTGTCGTAATTTAGCAATAATGGGATTCACTTGCAGCTATTGCAAAAATTATTTTTGCTCAGAACATCGATTACCAGAAAAACATGATTGTGAAAGAATAATACGTGTTTAATGAGAGAAAAAAGCATGTAACAGTTCAGAGATTACTAAATTTACCATGCTAAATAGTAAAAAAAGGTAATATATAGCCTGAGATAGATACGAACCACCTAATTCTAAACCTTTAATCAAACCAAGAAAAAGTATTAACATATATGCTAATTCAGCTAAAAATACTTTATCTAGGGGAATTTTTTCTCTAATATTGATAATTTTATTTTCCTTGGAGTTAGAAAGATCGAATTTTGGAGTTCTAACAAATTCTCCTCCTTTTCTAATTAGGCCACTGATTGTACCTATTCCCATTCTAACTATTAATCCTGCTCCCCAAAACAGGAATAAAGGAATCAATAATACGTGCCATAATGGTCTTTTAGCACGAATATTTGTTATCATATACGTAATGATTACGAAAATACTGCCTATTGAAAAAAGCATACCAAAAATAAAATAAGTATCTCCATCAAATTGAGGAAAATAGAGGAGGATTGAGCTGGAGATTGTATTAACTAATATCAACAGAACAACAAAATACTGAGTAAGGTGAAGTGTACCTTGGATACGTGATTTATTGTTATTTTTTTTCAGAAAATGAGAATAATTTTTTCGTAAATTTTGTGAAAACCCTTTCGACCATCTACTTTGCTGAATAATCCAACATCTAAGTGTTGGAGGTATCTCCTGAGCATTTGCTGTATCCTTCAAATATAGTATTTCATAACCTTTGGATTGAGCTCGATATGCGAGATCTAAATCTTCAGTTAACGTTGATGAAGACCACCCTCCACTTTTTTTGATTGTTTCAGCTCTCCATATTCCCCCTGTTCCGTTAAAATTCAAAAAAGCATTTCTTCTTTTTCGACCAAGTTTTTCCACAAGGAAGTGCTGATCTAAACCGATAGCCATAGATCGAGTAAACAATGAATACGAAAGATTTGTATGCACCCATCTAGTATTTATTGCTCCCAGCTTGTTATTATCTTTGAAAAAATGAATAGTTTTTTGTAAAAAATGAGAATCCACCTTGAAATCAGCATCAAAAATAGCAACGAAATCCGATGTGCCATGTTTCAAACCATTGGCGAGAGCTCCTGCTTTATAGCCTGTACGATTGTTTCTACGAATTATCTTCACCTTAAAACCCTGATTTACTAAACTGGTAACTTCAAGATTAATAATTTGTGATGTTTCATCTGTTGAATCATCCAAAATCTGAATTTGGATCTTATTACGAGGATAGATTAACTTGGATATTCTAGAAAGTGTGGTTTTTATAACATTGGCTTCATTGTAAACAGGTAGTTGAATTGTAACGATTGGAAGTTCGGATTCGGAATAATAACTTGAAATTGCTGGATCTTTCCATCTAAAGGATGAGACTGCTAGAAAAAGCATATTAATAGGGTACGGAAGAATAAGAATACCTGATATGAGGTTAATAGCTAACAAGATTGAAAATACAGAGTTTAATATGACTTCCAAAATATGACTACCCCTTGATGCTTTATATTTGAATATATTGATTGATTATTAATTAATAAGTCTTGATTTAGAATTAAATATTCTTCTGGAGTTCCGAAGATTTTTCAATGGAAACCTATTCTTTTCTAAATTGTCTTATTAAATAAATTGATTATTCTTTAAGGTGATCAGGGTTGACCTCTGAAAAAATTTCTACTCTTGATATGTCTATTGCTGATGTAAATTCAGAATTTTTGGGAGTTAAAAGACTAATTCTAATGGAAAATGCAGGAAGAGGACTTGCGGATTTAGTTCAGGAATTATATCAAAAAACTAAAAGATCAAACATTGTGGTATTTTGTGGTCGAGGAGGTAATGGAGGAGATGGAATGGTCGCAGCAAGACATCTTGCTAGATATTTTCCTGTCTCTATTTATTTTTTAGGTTCTCCAAAAGATATTAAAAAACAGTCTACTCAAAAGAATTTTAATATCATCCAAAAAATGAGAAATTCTGTTTCCTATTATGAAATAAAACAAAAAAATGATATTGATAATATAGAAATTAACCCATCATCAATTATAGTTGATTGTCTTCTTGGAACAGGAATTAAAGGCAATATCCGAGAACCACTTGCTATATTATTGCATTCGATAGGTGAATGGCAACAAAAAGGCGCTATTATCGTTAGTGCTGATACTCCGACAGGAATTGATCCTAATACAGGTGATAAATCGAATGTTTTCTTAACTCCAGAGTTTACTGGTGTTTTTCACAAACAAAAAAAAGGTTTGAATAACACAAACTCAGGAAAAATAAAAATCATTCCTATAGGAATTCCTCCAGAGTCAGAAACTATTATTGGACCTGGTGACTTAGTAGCTCTGAAATCTAGAAATTCTTGGTCCAAAAAAGGTGATAATGGAAAAATATTAATAATTGGGGGAAATGAAACCTATTCAGGGGCTCCAGCGCTTGCTGCTATGGCTGCTATTCAAGCAGGGGCAGATTTGGCTACAATAATCGCACCTACAAAAATTAGCTCCGCAATTCGCTCCTATTCTCCTGAACTAATTGTAAATGACTATCCTAGTTCTTATCTTGTTCCAGATTCTATTTCACCAGAATTTATTGAAAAAAACGATGTTATTGTTCTTGGACCAGGTTTAGGTCAAAATCCAGAGACAAAACAAGCTGTTTCATTAGTTTTGAAACTAGTAAAAGAATTTGATAAACCAATTGTTATTGATGCTGATGCTTTAAAAATGTTAAAAATGACACAAGTTACACCTAAAACAATTTTAACTCCTCATACAGGTGAATTTAGAAGAATTACCAAAGTTAATTTACCAACTTCCGCGAAAACCTTTCAAGAACGATTGAAAAAAGTGGAAGACATTTCTAGGCTGTATTCGTGCACTTGGTTAGTGAAAGGACATTGGGATATTGTGAGTTATAAGCTAAATACTAAGATTAATACTACAGGAACTCCTCGAATGACACGAGGAGGTACA
>JAUUVJ010000257.1 GCA_030589605.1 Candidatus Hodarchaeota archaeon
AACCTTTCCAAATTTTGAAACAGGAGCTAGTATTCGTGCTGCGATCCAATTAACACAATTGTTAAAAAACAAACCTAGTACTCCATATGTCGTTATCCCAGCAATAAATGCTGTATATTCTGCTAAAGTAAAATTACACCCCGACATTAACAAATCAGTTGAAGAAAATCTTTTAGAAATTGCAGAACCAATCTTTTTCCCTGATGGTATAAAAAAAAAAAAAGTCGGGACATAGATCCCGCCTTTAAACATCCTGATACCTTATCAACAAGTTTTCAAGTACATAATGAACTACTTGGGAAAATTTATGAGCTTCAACTACAAAAGAAATTAGATTCAGAGAAGGCAATTGAACTTGCTAAATTAGGAGTTGAAAAGAGGAACCTACGAGCTATAGAAGTTTTAGCGGAATCATTTCCTAGAGTAGTAACTGATGTATTACAACTAAATCTTGATCATTCAGATTTTATTCTCGAATCTTCTACTCTTATTTTCCAGATAAAGGATTTTTTGTCTCTTGAGGACAGACAATATATTCTAAACAAAATACTTCCTAAATTATATCGACATGCAAGAAAAATATATAATTTAATAGATCGTTCAAAATACCCAACGCGAACTACATACGTTCCAGGTCTTCCATGGGATTTAGAAGGTACGGTTATGAACTACCTTCTATCAGGCGAATCTGATTTTACATATAGGCATGTAATATGTCAAAAAAGAAAATCAAAAGAAAATAATGTCATCCTACTAATAGATACAAGCCATTCTGTTCTAACTCATCTCAAACTTATTATTTTAACCTCTATCCTATTAACGATGACAATAAATCTAAAAGATTTTTCAATCATCAATTTTGATACACAACCTAATATAATGAAAGCTTTTTCAGATTCACAAATTGCTTCAAAAGATTTAGTCACACACTTGATAGATATTCGTTCAGGAGGTAAAACAAATATCTATGAAGCTTTATACACCGCAAAACAGGAATTTTCTCGTCGTGTCAGTCCAAAAAAGACATTAATCATGATTTCTGACCTTCTCGCAACAAGTGGTTTGGATTATTTGCCAATATTAAGCCGAATGCACGATGTACGCATAATCGTAACACCAAAAAGACAAACTCTTCAATTAACAAAACCATTGCTCGGAAAGTTGAGAAGAATGCCAAATATTAAACTATATCTAATGCCACAAAATGAACGAAAGATTCCTAAGTTACTGGAACAGGTTCTGTTTGATTAGGTTTAACCAGAAATCTCTTGAGGTTTTTCCGTCTTAGAATTTATTTTAGCAATAATTTGTTCATATTTATTTGGATGGAAAAAACGATAAATATTCAAGATTCTAGCTCTAAAGCTTGGGTGATCTCTGTCTTTATCATCGGTTAGAAATAATTCATGTTCAAAAACCATTTTATCTGGTTGCATAACTAATGATTCAATAAACATATCGATTTCATTAGCTTCCAAGATTCTATTTGCATCCAGATCAAACCTACGCCAATCAATAGTTTTCTCCTTTAAAACACTTGGTTTTAATTCTTGCTCTTCATCCTTAAGTGTTGTAAAAAACTTTTTTCTTCTTTCAAGTAATAACGGAACAGCATGACCAATAATTTGAGACATAGTACCCTTCTCTAGAACTATATCATAATATTTTACTAATTCTTGGAACTTTTCTTCAAGAAAAAGTTGTGGGGCTAAATTACGAGCTATATCTTCATTTAACTGTGTCTTTGGAAATCTTTGGTAGATATTCCTTATAAAGCTCATAGATGGTTTTTTATCACTTGAGAGACTGTGTAACCATTCTATTTCTTTTAATAATACCTGCATTGCTTCACTACGTTGTCCTAAATGAATTAATGAATTTATTACTACATATGAATCAATTAAATTTGCAGCAAAATAATCTCCAAGGTATTCAGCTTGACGATTTGCAGAATAAAGAAATCTTACAGTTATTTTAGTAACCACAGAGAGTATTGCGTATGCCAACACAAGAAATATTGCCCGCTCTACTGCTAGACCAAGATTTAATGTATCAAAAAGGACATTCAGTAAACCTGTAATTATTTGTAAATAAATGAATAGATAAACAAGGTTAATATAGAGTCGAGGTATTGAAAGCACTAATCTAAAAAGACTATCACCATTTTTAATATGAGCTAACTCATGTGAAATTACCGCTTCAATCTCATTATCACTTAGGATCTCTAAAACGTTTGTATTCAGGACTATATAAGGTCTACGAAGAAATGGAAAAGGGAAAAGATCTAGACTAAATGCATTTGGTACAGCTTTTCTAAAAATAAACACTTTATTGACTTTGATATTAGCTTTTTTAGAAATTCTTGTAACTAGCTCAATGGTCTTCTCTACAAGAGGTGTCTCTTCTGGGGCATAAGCAGGTCCATACAATGGCTCTGGATAAATCTGGATCATATTTTTATTGGAAAATACAATGTTAACAAGAAGTGCTAATAAAAAAATCTGCAAACCAGCAGTTAATAGCACTAACAAAGCTGTAAACTGAAAATTTGTGAAAGGATTAATAGAAATGAAGAAACCAAAGATTTTAATAGAGTTTTCTAACTCAATTTGACTAATCGATATCCAGGATACAATGATAATTTGTGAGAAGGTTAGAATGAAAAATAATGAAGCATTAGCAAAACGAGAAATCTTAATTCGACGCATTGAAACCAAAAAGCCAACCCTCTTTTTTCTGAGAATTCAGTATTGCCTTAGTACTCATTAAATATCGATAATTCTTAAAGTCATTCATAGTGTATAGAACAATCTCGTTGATTAGTTTCCTAGAATTGTATCTAACCAGAAAGTGAGATTCATTGTTTTTTATTTTATCATAAATCTGTAATGCTTTTTCCCAATAATTACCAATAACCAGCGATTTTTCGAAATCTAGGATATCTACTCGCAATGAATGTCCGAGCTTCATCAATTATTATTAAAACACTTGCCACAACGAGAATTATGACCCAATCAAACAATCCTATGGGTATCGTATGGAAAAATGGTTGAAGAAATGGAGTATAAACAACTACGAGATGTAAAACGATCGAACTTGTGATTGCAAGCAACAAATAAGGATTTCTGAAGAATTCTTTACCAATTAATGAATGTTCTTCTTTTCGAATATTCAAGGCCATTACCATTTGAAACATAATTAACATACTAAAAGCAACAGTTCTCGCAGGGCCATTTTCGATGATATATTCAATAGGTTCGCCTGCTGCATATTCAGGATAAGAATATAAGAAAAATAATAGTAGAGTAAAAACAGCTATAATAATTCCTGAATAAATAATAAAATATACTGATTTACGAGGGAGGATTGGTTCTCTAGGATTACGAGGTTTTCTAGACATAACATCTGGGTCAGGAGGATCGACACCCATTGCTAGAGCAGGAAGACCATCTGTTACTAAATTTATCCAAAGAATCTGTATAGCAATGACTGGTAAAATAGGTTCTCCAAATAAAAAGGCAGTTAAAATTATTCCAAAGAACATAACAGCTATTTCTCCAGCATTACAGGAGAGTAAATAGAGAATAAATTTCCTTATATTGTCATAAATTGTCCTTCCTTCGAGAATAGCTCCAATTATTGTGGAAAAATCATCGTCTGCTAAAATCATATCTGAAGCTTCTTTTGAAACATCTGTACCAGCGATACCCATTGCAACTCCAATATCTGCTTTTTTTAACGCGGGTGCATCATTCACACCATCACCAGTCATAGCAACAATATGACCGTTTGACTTCAGTGCAGATACCAATCTTAGTTTATGCTCTGGTGAAACACGAGCGAATACATTTACATCTTGTACCAACTTCGCTAATTCTTCATCATTGATATTTGTTAATTTAGATCCCTCAATAGCAAAAGACGATTTTTCATCATAAACTAAACCGATTTCTGAAGCTACAGCTATAGCTGTTTTGAGATGGTCTCCAGTTATCATTATTGGCCTAATACCAGCTTTTTTACAGATTTCTATTGCTTCTTTAGTCCCATCTCTAGGAGGATCCATTATAGCAATAGCTCCGACATATATTAAATCTGCTTCTATTTGTTTCACATCTTCTGATAATACCTTCAACTCCGCTTTATCGGATTCTAGTGGCTTAAAAGCCATTCCAAGCATTCTATAACCAGTTTCCGCTAATCTTTGTTCGGAGTTTTCTAAATAATCACGTTTTTCTCTATTTAGTTTTTTAATTTCCCCTTTAGAAAAATAGTACTTACATAAATCAATTAAGACATCAGGTGCTCCTTTAGTTAACACAAAATGCTCATTTTTAGAATTTTTTACCACTACACTCATACGTTTAGAGTTAGAATCAAAAGGTACTTCATATAATCGCTCATATTCAATATTAAAGTTCAAAGTTTTGGCAAGTCTTAACAACGCAATTTCTGTCGGATCCCCAATATCCATAGCATCTGGATTTGTGTCATTTGGATCAATTAACTGAGCGTTATTACATTCTAGACCAATTGTAAGGATTTTTCTTGTTGCTTCATCGGTAGAAGGGTCCATATTCACAGAAAATTCATCATCAACTGTTAGGATTCTTCGAGCTGTCATTTTATTTTTAGTAAGAGTACCAGTTTTATCCGAGCAGATAACCGTTGTTGAACCTAATGTTTCAACAGAAGGAAGTCGTCGAATAATAGCATTTTTTTGACTCATTCGTTGGACTCCTAGTGCTAAAGCAAGAGTAACAACCGCTGGTAAACCCTCTGGAACTGCAGCTACAGCTAAACCTACCGCAACAATGAACATTTCTACTATATCTTGATTTAAAAGTACTCCAATTGAGAAAATACCTGCACAGATTACTAAACACCCAATCCCAAGCCACTTACCTAGTACATTCAATCGTTTTTGAAGAGGAGTGGTTTCAGCTTTTTCTTCCATCAAACTAAACGCGATTTTTCCAAATTCTGTTTTCATTCCAGTACCTGCTATAATTGCTTGTCCTCGCCCTCTAGTAACACTCGTTCCACTGAAAACCGAATTGATGCGATCACCTATTACTGCATTAGAAAGAATTTTGCTAGAATATTCTTTAGCTACCGGAAACGATTCTCCAGTAAGCATAGATTCATCTATCCGAAGAGTGTGGGACTGAAGTAGCCGTGCATCAGCAGGAATGCGATCTCCCTCTTCAATCATGATAAGATCACCAGGTACTAAGAATTTAGCCTCAATTCTCTCTCTCTTACCATCTCGAACAATAGTTGTATAAGGAGCTGCCATTGATTTCAGAGCCTCTATCGACTTCTCAGCTTTATACTCTTGAATAAAACCAAAAAAAGCGTTAAATAACACAATTGCTGATATTGCAATGGCATCAATGAAATATTCAAATTTTTCTTCTGGGTCATGTTGAAGTAGTCCTATTGAAATTGATATTAAAAGCGCCACTAGTAAAATAACCACTAATGGGTCTTTGAACTGTTCAAAAAATAGAAATATTGGATGTCTTTTCTTTTTTTTCACTAATTCATTGAGGCCAAATTGTTGTATTCTCTGTTCAGCCTCACTATGCGACAACCCAATTTCATTATTTCCTCCTAGTCGCTCAATCAATGAATCTAATTCTTCAACGTACCAAGGTTCTTTCATTAATTCTCACTCATCTAATTCAAAGAAAACTGGTTTTATTATACTAGTAATAAATTGCTAAATTCGAAAAAATGGATAACTTCAAAAGAAATTGACTCTGAACTCAACCATTTTGCGGTAATAATTATTTTATCTAATACGGTTATATTCTTATCAAGTTTCTCTCTTTTTTTAGAATAATAATCAGACAGCAACTTTCAATCACATCCAGCTTTTCTTTTTGTAGATAGAATATAATAGAATTGATTGGTAATTTTAATTGCATTACTTCCGCAATTGACGTAAATATGTGGAAAATATATAAGCATTAACAAAGCGGATAGTAAATTGCATTATATTTTATCTTGTCTACTGTTTTTAAAATTGTATTTATCTTTTATTATTACTCAAAAAGAGAATTTTTATCTGAATAGGGATACAATAAAACTACATTCATTTCTAATTGGATTTGAAAAAAAATATTTAATTCAATGTTACTATTTTTTCAAATGCTATTTCTATTACTAGTGAAATTATGCAAAAACTTGAATCACATCCCCATCGTGTAAAACACGATCTAAGCCAACTTTTTCACCATCATATTTAGCTGAACTCCCCCAAACTCGTGTAAAACGAAA
>JAUUVJ010000384.1 GCA_030589605.1 Candidatus Hodarchaeota archaeon
CACCTAAAAAGACATTAACAGTAAGATTTTTCTTTCTTACTTTAGCAGATGATAAAGCAACCATTTTTTGATTAACATCGAAAGCAAAATGCTCTTTAGGTTTAAAATTCTTATAAATTTGTTCTATTCCATACCCAGCTCCGCAACCTACCTCTAAAATATTCTTATCCTTCAGATCAATATTGATCGTCTTTAAAAAATATATAAAAATTTTTAATTCAAAAGTAGAAAGCATTAACTTTTTTAAAGGACTTGTCATTAATTTCTGTTCCAAATAATGTAAATCAAGCCTTTTATCAAATATTTTGTCTGTATATTTGTAATCTTCACTTTTGAAATTCAATTCATGCTATTCTCCTTAAAGAGAATAAAATTTTAACTAGATTTTTGGAATATAATTTTGACTATTATTCCTAATTATACGAAGCTGGGAAATTATGATAAAGTGATCGAAATACTAAAAAATTTAAAAATAGTCCACACTTCATGATTTTTCTCAGGAAAAACTAAGAAAAACATTATTTTTAACCTGAAGTTATTACTCAATGGTGAATTCTAGTGACTACTAATTTCAAGAACATTAATGTGGAAAGAGAAGTACCAATGAACCAAAAAATCATCGGTTTGATTAAATTAGCAAGACCTCAATTTTTAATTGCTTATTTAATAGTTTGTATAGGGGGATTAGTTGTTGGAGTACGACAAGGATTCGAAATTGATACTTATGTTGCTGTATATTCTATAATTGTTATCCTTATTTCAGCTATTGGTGTTCATTACCGTGATGAGGCAGGGGATTGGGCAGCGGGGTATGATATTGAATATGGCGGAATGGGAGTTATTAGAGAAGGTACATTAAGTGAAAATACTGTCCGATTATTAGGTCGAATCATTAGTTTTATTACAATAATAATGGGAATCGTCCAAGCATTATTTTTATCTCTATCAAAAAACGATCCAATTTTGTTACTTATTGGCATTCCAATATTCATTATGATAGTGTTAGTTAATTATTTAACTGAAGAGATTCCTTTTGGTCACGAGATTATCACAGCAGGTTCGTATCTTGCAGTTTTTTATTGGATATACTTAGCTCAATCATGGAATGTCACAACATACGTATTTTTCTTCTCGATTTTTGTTTATTTAATTGTTTTTGCTCTCGTTCCATACCAAGACATTGGAGATGTGAAAGTGGATACAAAAACTGGAAAAAAAACTTTGACCCGAAAATTAGGATTAGATAGAGTAGGTCTTTTATCAATCTTTGTTGGATTAATTTCTCTTGTATTCTTATATCTCGCCATTTTAAATTAAAGCTTAGGGAAAATCTTATGTAAGGAAAATAAAAAGAAAAAATAAGAAAGAGGATAAACTTATGACAAAAGAAAGGAAATATGAGATTTGTCGGGTGTGTGGTTATGTCCGTCTAGTGGGTAAAGGAGGAAGATGCCCCGCATGTGGGGTTAGAGATACTGCATTTGTACCCTTTCAACATAAAGCTTCCTTTAATAGACGAACTTTTCTTAAATTAGATGTACATCCTGTTGCAGTTCACTTTACAATAACCTACACAGCTGTATCCGCTTTACTGTTTTTTGCACTCTTATTTGTTGACGAATTGCTTGGAGTTCCTATCCAAGGGATTTTAGACCTACAAATCACTTTCCTTCCTTTATTAATCGTATCTGGGGGGATGACTGGACTCATCGATGGGAAAATCAGATTTAGAAAAATCAAAACCCCCTACCTTCTAAGGAAAATCATCCTTGGGTGTATTCTCTTTGTAGTTTCTGTAATACTTTTAATTATCCATACTCTTAATCCAGGTGATGATACCATGTTTCTATTAATTGAGGGTATTATAATTTCGATAGCTTTCTTTATTGCAAGTTACCTTGGATGGATTGGTGCTGAGTTGATTTCTCCAATTGTACCGATGGGGAAAATAGAATCTTAAGTGAAGTAATTTAGTTTGAAAAGAGTCATCCTTCAGTAATCAACTATTTCAGAGAACTAGCTACTAAATATTGGAGAATACCTCCATAACGGAAGTATTCAATCTCAATGGGAGCATCTAATCGCGATATTGCTTTGAATTCTACTATTTCACCATTTTTTCTTTTAGCAATAACTTTCAATTCTTGTTTTGGTTTAAGACCATCACTTAAACCTACAATATCAAATGTTTCAGTTCCCTCTAATTTCAGTTCTTCCCAACCATCATATTCTAATGGTAAGACTCCCATACCAATAAGATTACTTCTATGAATCCTTTCAAAGCTCTTCGCTAAGACAGCTTTTACACCCAACAAAGCTGGTCCTTTTGCTGCCCAGTCACGAGAACTACCGACACCATATAATGCCGAAGCTAAAATTATAGTTGGGATTTTTTCTTTTTCATACATTTTTGCGGCTTCATAGACACTTGTGACTTCATTTGTTGGAATATATTTAGTAAACCAACCTTCTTTATTAGGCGTAAGTTGGTTTCTAAAACGTACATTAGCAAAAGTTCCACGTATCATAACTTCGTGATTACCTCTACGTGATCCATAAGTATTGAAAAGTTGTTCATTCTGTTCTGCGAGATATTTAGCTGCTGGAGATTCTTTTGCTATAGCGCCCGCAGGGCTAATATGATCAGTACTAACTTTATCACTACCAACAATTAATACTTTAGCTCCTATTATGTCTTGTGTAGGTTTAGGGTCTTTTGAGAAAAACTTCTTAGAAAAATAAGGGGGTTTACGAATATAAGTTGAATTTGGATTCCATTCAAACAATGTAGTTGTTGGTGCTTCGAGTTTTTGCCAATTTGGGTCACCTAATGAAATTGTGTCTTCAGCATATTGTTTCTTGAACATATCTGGTCTTACACCTTTTGCGATATTCTCATTGATTTCATCTAAAGATGGCCAGATATCTTTCAAGAAAACAGCTTTACCATTGGGGTCATATCCTATAGGATCTTTAGATATATTGATATCCATGGTTCCAGCAAGAGCATACGCTACTACTAACATTGGGGAACCTAGAAAATTGCCTCTTGTGAGATTGTGTATTCTTCCACTAAAATTTCTGTTACCACTTGATATAGATGTAACATATAAATCATTAGTAGTTATTTCTGTAGCTATTTCTTCTCTCAGAGGGCCTGAGTTCCCTATACATGTAGTACATCCATATCCTACTAACATAAAACCCAGAGCTTCCAAGTAAGGAGTTAATCCAGTCTCATCTAAATAATCAGTTACTACTTTTGAACCAGGGGCTAAGCTTGTTTTAATGGTTGGTTTCACATGAAGCCCTTTTTTAACTGCATTCCTTGCTAGTAGTCCTGCACCAATTAGTACGGTCGGATTAGATGTATTAGTGCAACTAGTAATTGCAGCGATTGCTAAATCTCCCTCCGTCATTTGAACCTCCTTTTCATTTAAACTAAATTTCTGGGTTAATTTTTCTCGTCCATTAATTCTAATATGTTCATCCATGTATTGATTCAATCTGGCAGGAAGATTTGTAGTTAATACATGTTCATCTGGGTTTAATGGCCCTGCAACTGAGGGTTTTACTTCAGCTAAATCGATTTCAATTACATTTACAAATTCGGGATCTTCCGTTTCATCAGTTCTAAACATTCTATTTAGTCTAGCGTATTTTTCTACAAATTCAACATGTTTTGGATCTCTACCTGTGAAATTAAGGTAGTCTATTGTCTGTTTATCGATTGGGAAAAAAGTAACTGTACATCCATGTTCAGGAGTCATGTTTGCTATCATTGCTCGATCAGGTACAGAAAGATTCTTAAGTCCAGGTCCAAAGAATTCAACAAATTTCCCTACAGCACCATACTCACGAAGTATGTTTGTTATTTTTAAGACAATATCTGTCGCTGTTGATCCTTCTGGGAGTATTCCTTTTAATTTAATACCAATGACTTCAGGTAATGGCATGAAGTAAGGTTGTCCAAGCATCACAGCCTCAGCTTCGATTCCACCAACTCCAAAACCTACAACAGAAACTCCATTTACCATAGGTGTATGAGAATCTGTTCCAACACAGGTATCAGGAAACGATGTAGGTATGTTATCATTATCAAAAATTCTAAAATCGATTATTTTAGCTAGATATTCCAAATTGACCTGGTGACAAATACCAGAACCAGTAGGTACCACTCTGGTGTTTTTAAAAGAGTTTTGCATCCATTTTATAACAAAATATCTTTCCTTATTTCTTTCGTACTCTTTTACAAGGTTCAATTCGATTGCATTATTAACTCCGTAATAATCTACTTGGATTGAATGGTCAATTAATAGATCTACTGGATTTAATGGATTGATTTGTGAGGCATCTCCACCTTAATCATGAAC
>JAUUVJ010000226.1 GCA_030589605.1 Candidatus Hodarchaeota archaeon
CATTTTGGTTCAAAAAATAAACCATAAAGTATCATGTAAGCTATCCCTAAAGTTAAACATAGAGCATCACTCCGAGTTTTGTTATTAAGCCAGAGAACAAAAGGAACACCTAAAATGAAAAAAATTAAATTCCAATATGGAATAAAGGGTACTAAATGTTCAGGTAAAAGCATATTTACACAAACCTACTCTCTTTACTTACGATTAAGCATCAGAAATTGTGTTATAAGGTCATCAAAGCTTAATTTCAAAGTTTTCTAAGGTTTTTCCGTTTTAAGGTTTAAACTTTTTTTTCCCCCTTTGATATTCAAAATAATAGAATAATTTCTCTTATATAATATTCTAGCGATTGTAATAGAAGATTATTGCAGTTATTATATCTTAATGTGATATTATATTTATTTAATTAAATCTTGCATTTGTTATTTTGCAAAAATTCTTTTAAACGATAAATTTATTGAGTACTCAATTTTTATGAAAAAAACATTCATTTAAATCAATACAAATTACGAATGAAAAGGTTGAACCTAATCTTTGAAACATTTGATCAATAATTATCATTTCATGTTTCGAAGAGAATCATTAATGAATTATCTCGGAAGTGTCTAATTGGAATATAATATAGGTAAAAATAAATTCAATAACCAAAACAGATTCACAAAAGGCTAAATCGTAACTTTCTTAGTTTTCTAAATAAGAATTATAACTATTGGATATTCTAAAATATAAGAGCTGGTTGTAACATAATGGCAAGAGTAATTAATGAGAAAGAATTTGCAGAGATAATTAATTCGAACATAGAATCTAAATCACAAAAACCATTAGTTGTGGATTGTTATACCGATTGGTGTGCTCCTTGTAAAGCAAGTGCTCCAATATATGAACAAATGAGTCAAAAATACAAAGATCGTGCAGATTTTGTTAAAATAAATGTTGATCAAAACCAAGGAGTAGCGCAAAAATTACAAGTACGCAATATCCCAACTTTTGCTATCCTTATTGGGAATAAGATTGTTACCCGGATTGTGGGAGCGAATATGAAGAAGCTGGAAAGCTCCATCAAGGATATTCTTGATAAGAATTAAAAAAATTCTTACTTTTTGCTATCACTACATATTGAACAGAATCGGTCAGATAAATTAATCAATATTCCAATATACAAGCATCAATAGGCGAGAAATGATTACTTCTGTTCAAGTAGTTTAACTATTTTCCGTTTATAAATAACATATTGGACAATAAGAATAAGTTCTGTCGAATGTTTAATTATCGTTTAATCTAATAATAAAACACTGTTGTCTAAATATCATTTTATCTTTTAAACATATCATACGATGACATAGCTCACACTTTTCTACTGCTATGTGATTAGAATGATAAAAGCATTTAGATTGTTCTATTGATATTAAACCACATCTAGATATAAAGTATTAAATCAGATATAAAGGGGGTTTTATCATGGGAAAAAAATATTTCGCCTTTTGAAAAAGGAATATGAATATTCTGAAAAAAAACTTAAATAGATAGATATCTTATTGTATTTGATTTTTAATAAGAAGTTGAGGACTCATTGTGAGTAAAAAAGATTACTATGAATCATTAGGAGTTTCTAGAAACGCTACAAAGTCTGATATAAAAAAAGCATATCGTAAAGCTGCTTTGAAGTTTCATCCTGATCGAGCAAAAAATAGTGGTCTTGATCCAAAAATCGCAGAAGAAAAATTCAAGGAGATTTCCGAGGCTTATTCTATTCTCTCTGATCCAGATAAAAGACAACAATATGACCAATTTGGTCATGACGCATTTTCGCAGTTTGGAGGGAGAGGGGGTTTTCATATGGATATCGATCCATTTGATATCTTTTCCCAATTCTTCAGTGGAAGGGGTTTTGGAAGAAGTGGATTTTCATCATTCAATGTAGAAGGTTCACCTTTTTCCAGAACAGGATCATTTAGTTCAACACAACAACCACAAAGAGGTAAAGATGTCCAAATCTCTTTAACAATAAAAAACTCCGAATTAGCAAACAGAAAGGACATATTGAAGAAGACAATAAGTGTGAACCGCCGATTTCATGATGGGTCTGTGAAAAAAGAAAGAATTCGTGTTCCAATTCCATCCAATGTACAAAATGGAAAAACTCTAAGAATTTCAGGGAAGGGGAACAAAGGAAAAATGGGTGGATTAGCTGGAGATTTGCATATAAAAATCGTAATTGATGATGATATTCTCAATATCCCATTGTCAATTTTATTGGCCCTGCGTGGATCAGATAGTTTTACTGTTAAATCTCCAAATGGTGAACAATTAACTGGTACAATACCTATGAACACAAAGGAAAACACGATATTAGATTTCATTACAGATACAAATGCAACTAAGAAGATTAGAGTAAAATACTCCTTTCCTAAACAGCTAACTGATGAACAGAAGAGATTATTAATTAAAATCTATGATATTGAGCTTAAAAAATAAATTTTAATTAATATAATGCTTATTTATCTCCCTTACAGTACTATTTTACATTGATACTTTGTTATTCTGTGTCATTTGAACATTGATAATTACTTTTCTACCTACTCGCAGTAGAATATTCTCAAGTCCTTCTTTTAGTATTTCTTGATAATTAAAACGGTATGTTGGTTTTAATTTGTGATTTAACCTTTTTTCAACATACAATAAGAGGAATTTTACGTTGAATTTTCCGAAATCTGTATCTATATCGCGTGAAATAATCCCAACCGCAACTCCTGTTTTATCATGGACGCTTTGATCACATAATGCCTCAATATTTTTCCAATCATTAAAAGTCCCTATAATTGCAATTGATGTAACAATTTCATTTAGATTATCTTGAGATATGATTTGATACCTCCTAGCTTATATTGATTAAATTTTATGCATTCATGTAAATAAGATTTCCATTAAAAAAATCTTTCGTTCAAATAATGAAATCTCACGATTTCTTGATAATAAGTTTCTAGAAATATCTTTAAATTTCTTTCATATTCCAAGTTAATAGTAATAGCATTAATCTAAATAATTATTTACGAATATTTTTATTTATGATATGGATGATTGAAAACAATCTTTAGAAACTACTAGAATATTACTTTCAAATTGAATATAAAAAAAGACGTTGGAAAATAAAGGAGAAATCATAAATGGTTAGACTAATTTTCAAAGACGGTTCATTTACTGAAGGTCGAGAAGAAGCTGGAGATGCTGTTTTATTTCTTGACGAAGCTACGAATACAGCAAAACTTGAATATTCACCGGGCTCGTGATTGGTTTTACGCCGAACTGCTCGCAGACAAGCTGAAAATATAGCACGGTCAGGTTTTTTATTGGCAAATGGTAAACGAATTGGTTTAGGATTCATATTAAAGGATGAGGACGAAAAGATTGATGAACGATTATTACAAGAAGGTCATAAATATCGTTAATTGGTTGTCAGAAACATCTTTAAGATAACTACCTACCTAGGAAATCTTCAATGGTTACTATAAGTTCCAAAGTTGTAATGTGTGGCGATTATGCGGTTGGAAAGACCACTTTTGTAAAGATATTCCTTGGAGGAGGAACAGAAAACGGATATAAAGCGACTGTGGGGGTTGATATCGGAAGAAAGATTATTTCTCTTGATGAACATAAATTAGTTTTCCAAATATGGGATCTTTCAGGACAACATTCGTTTAAATTAATACGACGTCAATTTTATACTCGAACTAAAGGAGCTATTTTGATTTATGATGTCTCCAGACGAGAAACATATGATAATATGGTAAACTGGATTGCAGAAATGCTTCCTGAAACAGGAAAAATTCCGATTGTACTAATTGCGAATAAAATTGATTTAAAAGAATCAGACAAAGACCATGTCAAAAGTCACGAGGGGGATAAACTCTCCAAAATTATTTCAAATAAAACAGGAATGGACACACCTTATTTCGAGGCAAGTGCAATTCAGCAAATAAACGATTTGGAACCATTTATTGCTCTTGGTAAATCGATTTTATCACAGTCTAATATTTAAGTAATAGGAACTTAGTAATATGAGCTTCTTTCGAATATTAGTATTAGCTGATATTCATGGGAATATTAGGGCTTTGAATAAACTAATATCCATATTATCTAAAGAAGAAACAAAGATAGATCTTATCATTATTGCTGGCGATTTACCAATAACTACACCAATAAGATTAATGAGTCGATTTATTCTAACCCATGCAAGCTTATCAAAAAGAAGATATACAGAATGGGTTTATAAAGGCTTGGGAAGATCTAAATTTGTAAAAAAGCAACTTAAATCCGTAAACATCATATTGAAGTCTTTTAAATCTCTTAAAGCTCCAATAGTGTATATACCAGGTAATGTAGATAGTTTCGAAGCTCAGGAATTGTTAAAAAACTGGACTGATTCAGAAATCTATTTCTTAGACTCAAGTGAAATCATATTAGGACAATTACGCATCAAAGGAATAGGAGGGGCCTTACACTCTTTTGAAAGGTCTGATACTCCATTATGTGATATGGAATTTGAACCTCACGTTTTTTCAAATCGTATCACACCAATCATGGAATCACATGTAGAAAACACTTCATTACTTGATATTTTGGTAACACATGAACCACCTAGTTTCATTTATCATAATTCAAATATGGAAATTAAAGGAGGTTCCACGTCAATTTCTAATTTAATATCTCATATTAAGCCCAATTTAGTCATCTTTGGACATTATCATGAATATCCTCTAGTAAAACAAAAGAGAGAAAGTACTTCTTATCTCTGTCCTGGACCATTAGCTTGTTATTATTACTCATTAGTAGAGATCCATAAAAGCGAAATAGAAATATCTCTTAAAAGAATGAATGCTTTTATCTTCGACTCAATAAACATAATTTACTCAAATCGTATTCACAAAAATAATGTAGAAAAATTCTTTAAGTTTGTTTAATAAATGGTATTAACTCAAAATCCAATAAGATCATTTCTTGATAGTCTACTGTCAGATCTCAATTTTTTAATTACGGATCCTATTGGTTTTCTTGACTTCTATTTTTTCTCCGCTCCTGGATACAATTTGTATAACACATTTATCTATATGATTGTTGGATTATTACTCATCTTTCTCATAGGAAAAGCAATTGGAGTGATGAACCAAAAGGGGTTTGAAAGGTGGGGAGAAGATAATTTCATTCCAGTTCAGATGGATCAAGAATTTTTTGTTGCGATTCTACCTTATATTTTCATTGGATCAAGTTTACGTGCTTTAAATGACATAGCTGTTGAAGGAAAAATAATATTTCCATACGAAATTTTTGCAGATCGAATATTTGTAACTCCTGGAGTATATATAGTAACTATTATCCTAACAATGGGTATCGGAATTTCATCTATCATTTTATCTCAAGAATTTCTTAAATATTCACCAAAGTTTTCAAACTGGAGAAAGACTTTTTTTGTTGTTGGTGCTTTTATTGAACTAGCACTACTTATCCCTTTTATTCCCTTATTAATTGCAGATCAAAGTTATTTTATTGGTGGAGTGATAATAATTGGTTTAACACTCATTTTTGGAGGGGTATTTACTTTTACAGCAAAAAAATACTCAGATAAGTTTCTTCCAGAAGCACCAATTCGAAGAGAAGAGAAATTAGCTATGATTACTCAAATGTTTGACGCTTTCAATACAGTAATTGCAATAGAATTCTTTGGATATATGGAAAAGCATTATCTTCCTGCAATTATTTTTGATACTTTTTTAGGGAGTTGGCCGTTTTTAATTATTAAATTCATAATAGTTCTAGTGTTCATATGGACTGTTAGAGGAATTGAAAACAACAATGTTCAAAATTGGTTACTCTGGATTGTCTTTCTACTAGGTTTGGCAACAGGAACAAGAGATTTCTTGAGATTAATCACAAAAATTTAAGTTCCTCTTTTTCTACTAGAAACTCAAAAGAAAATCTCAATCATACTTATCTTGTTATTGAACTAAAAAAAGAGTAGAAATTGTAGAAATCACACTCTAACGGTTGTTTCTAGACGAATTCCTCTTTTATCAAGATTCATTGGAACAGAAATTGGCAAAAGAACTGATTTCCAACTTTTTTGGACTGCAAAATTAATTTGAATCTTTCCTGCTCCAATTCTCCCAAAGCTAATATCAAAAACAAAATCAGCTAAATGAGAGGCCAATACTTCGACGGTTGGATCATGTAAATTCTTAACCATTAAAATAAAATGTATTCCTGCTTTTCTTTCTCGCACTACGTGTTTTAATGTTTCAATCGCAATTGATACGCTTTCTATCGAGTTGGATCTAACTAAAGATGACAAAGAGTGAATACAGGTGCAAACATTAGCATGTTTGATCAATTCTGGGATAAAACGCCGACTAAAGTACCTTAATGAATCTTGAGAATAATCATCCTTAAAATTTGCTCCAGGAAGTGATTGTAATCCAATAACAGCTCCTTCAGCGGCTATCCGTGAGGTAAATGCATCCATAAAGGTCCATTTTCCTTCTGCTATAAACTCACCTATATTCAAATCATAGATTGATAATTCTTCAGTTATTTCTTTAGGTCTCCCATCATAAGAAAGATATATGATTTTATTTGTTGAACCAACTTCCATTATCTTGAATAGTATTTGCTGAGTAAAGAGCTCAAATTTTGTACCTGGTTCCCCGAGGACCAATATTACCGAGCGATTCGG
>JAUUVJ010000135.1 GCA_030589605.1 Candidatus Hodarchaeota archaeon
AATTCAAAAAAAATAGCTTCAAGAATAATTAATTCTCTCTTTCCTGGTATTACCCGATCTAATTCATAAGATATATTAAATCCTGGCATTTGAACTATAGCCATTAAAAAATTAGTATCTAAGAATATTAGTTTCTTAGAATCAGTAGTGTGTTTTGAGTTTATTTCGGTTTGCGTTGTTCTTTTCCCCCTTTAATTACACCCCAGCCAATTAATCTCCATCTTCGGTCAACTTGCCTACTAATAGCAATACGCGTTCCTATATCAGCACACACAGGGAGCAGTAAATCGATTTGAATCCCTTTTTTATCCGCCTTCGATACTTTTCCTACAGTTTTTGCTGTACCTACACTAAGCATAAAATTATCATTCATCTCAATATTCTGAACGATTGTTTGTACCTCACTACCTACCACCCGTTTCATTAAATGTTGATCAAACTGCAATTTATCCCAGCTAGGAGGAAGTTTACCTGGATGACCTACTATTTGCCCAACAAGAGAATCACTTTTTGTTAAAGCAGGATCTATTGGAGTTCCTATACCAATTAGTCCACCTGGTAATGCTGTATCCAGTTTCCCAAATCCACTACGCAAGCTAATTATTTTTGTTTGAATTGGTACCCATTTATTCCCCCTTCTATTTCCTGGAAGAATTTCAATATCATCCCCAACTGAAAATTTCCCTTGAATTATGCTTCCACCAACTACCCCACCTTGTAATTTAGTTGGTGGTTGTCCTGGTTTATTCACATCAAAAGATCTGGCGATTAACATTTGAGGAGCGAGACTATCATCCCGTTTTGGTGTAGGTAGGTTTTCTTCTATATTCTGTATTAATAAATCAATATTTGCACGATGAACTGCGCTAATAGGTACAATAGGTGAATCCTTAGCAGAAGTAGTAGAGATGAATTTTTTCAGATCTTCATAGTTTTTCAATGCATCTTTTTCTGAAACCAACTCAATTTTGTTCTGACATACAATTACATTCTCCATCCCAATGATATCCATTGCTGCTAAATGTTCTCGAGTCTGTGGCATTGGTACTCTTTCATTCGCAGCCACAACTAGCATAGCTCCATCCATAATACTTGCGCCAGATAACATTGTAGCCATTAATACCTCATGTCCAGGAGCATCAACAAATGCAACCCTTCTAAGAAGAACTGTATCTTTACCACATGTGGGACATTTTTCTTGGGTTGTATACTTTTCAGGACTAGAACAATCAGGACATTCACGAAATTCTGTTTCCGCATATCCTAATCTAATTGAGATTCCACGGCGAATTTCCTCACTATGAGTATCAGGAAATTTGCCTGTAAGAGCTTCTGTTAATGTCGATTTTCCGTGATCTACGTGTCCAATCATTCCAATACTTATTTCTGCTTGACTGGGTACTTCTGTTTTTGACTTTACCGCAGTTTTAATTGCCTTTTTTGACTTTACCGCAGTTTTCGTTGCTTTTTTTGCTTTTTTCGCGACAGTTTCTGCTTTTTTTGCTTTGTCTGCGGCTGTAGATGTTGTTTTCTTCTTTGTTGAAGCTCTTTTCTTCCTCGTCATGTCAATCCTCGAGTCTGAGTTACAATAACTCTTCTATGGCTTTTGCGTCTTTACTCCTGTTGAGTATTTTAAGGTTAATTTGATATATATCTTCACTAATTAACCCGCCCCGTACTCTTTTTCGTCTCCTTTTCCCCTTTCTTGTGGGTTTATAGCCAACACCACGGTGGCCTATTAAAATTCTCTTCGGCGCGGCACCCTCAACACCAGGTACCATTGGAAACCCGGAAAGATCCGAACCACCAGTTATTTTAAAGGTATAGCCATCAAATCCAATGTGACTACCGTCTAGCTCATCCCCAAGGGTTTTTCCTATGAGATGGCGGGTCATCACATCATCATCTATTTCTTTTTTGTAACTCTGCTTGGCATCAGCTAAATTAAGTTGAAATCTAACCATTATCTCATCTCGTATCCTTTTACCAAGATCGACGACGTGAACAATCTTGGTGACTAGTAACCAATTCCTCATTGGTTGATACGTGTTATTAGATATGCTTAAGCTTACGATTCTTAATGTTTATCATATTTCAGAGTGAATGTTTTTTTTTGATTCTTCAACCTAAAGAGTACTGTAGTCCCGTTCATAGCAAGAACTCACAATTATCTGTTAATCAATAATCATCCAATGAAATTTTACATCTAATTTGATAAATTTCAATGAATTACCTTCAAAAAAGGAATAAATCTACAATTATCAGAGAGAACGAATGGAATCTCTTTTTATATTGCCCAATATTTGTTAGTGGTTCTTCGCTTGATTTCAATCAATTCATTTAGAGCGTCCATTTCTGTGTTAGAAAGAACTTTTTGTTCAATTATTCTTCTAGCATGGGGTTCAGGAACATCTACATATAATTCATCGTCTTCTTTAATTTGTCTTCCTGCAGTAGGACCTTTGATCGCAACGGCCATCTGAGTACCAACTTTAGCTTCAGGAACATTTTTTCCACTATCTTGAATCTGTAATAGCTGACCAATCCGTTTATTTTCACGATCAACAAGATAAACTTGAGGGGTTAATAATCCTGATAACACTTCTACCCCAATAATACATGGTTTACTTTGTCTGAATATGAAAGGAAGTACTTTTATCTTAGAAGGCCGAACTAAATCTTTGAGAGCTTCCTGTTCAATTTTTTGTTGAATTTTATACTGATGTTCTTCATACTGATCTGCTAACTCATAAATTATGTCGCTTTGAAGAATTGGAATTTGATTTTTCTCAGCTTCATCTTTAGCGTCCGAGAGTATTGCAGCACGAAAACCAAGTATAATTCCGTAAGTCTCATTCTCTTCTTTTGACAAGGAAGCTTGATAAATATCTTTTTTGGTAATATTACCTACAGCAGCAAACCTGATTTGTATATTTGAGTCTTTTAAAAAATTTACTAATGCTTCTAGAGATCCAAGAGCATCTGCTTTTACAATAACACCTGCATCATCAGTTTCAACAAGGATATTTGCTAATTCATCTTCTATTTTAGATATTGCAGCATTTTTATCTTCTTCTTCTACAACATATAGAGCAGATCCTGCAATTGCTTCTTCAATATTTGGTGCTACAAGTTTAACTCCGATTGCCGCAATAGCTTCTTCCACATGACTAAATTTATTACGAGGATCACGAATTTCATCTAAATCTTTAGGAAGCAAAATTGCACGTACATAAGTTGTAATAGCTCCGTTTTTACCTGCAATTACAATCTGAGAATTTTGTTTAATAATTCCATCAAAAAGGATCACATCAAGAGTAGTGCCCAATCCTAATTCTTTTTTTACCTCTAATACCACTCCTTTCCCCTTGTCTAAGTGTAGTTCGAGTTGTTTCTTCAAATACTGCTCTGTTAAACTAGCTAATACTAGAAATAACTCAGGAATTCCCTCACCTGTAACAGCTGAAGTTGGAATAATCGCTATTTTTTTAGCGAAATTTGTAATACGATCGAATCTATCTGGTTCAAGATTAAAATGACTTAACTCAGCCATAGTTTCATAGATAATAGATTCAAGTGCCTCTATAGGAGTTTTTGATTGTTTTTTGAGAGATTCTAATAGAGGAAGATCAGGATAACTTTTCCACCCAGGTAAACGATCAATTTTATTTGCTGCAATCAAGAAAGGTACTTTTTGTTTAACTAGTATTCTAAGGGATTCAACGGTTTGAGGTTGAATACCACGTCTTACATCTATCACTAGGATAGCAAAATTTGCAGCAGAGCTACCTCGAGATCTTAAATTGTCGAAAGCTGCATGCCCAGGGGTATCTATAATCAGAATACCAGGAATATGAATTTTTTTCTTGCTCACATCAAGTAAATCTCCACATAGCTGTCGCACAGTCTCAATTGGGAAAAAACTTGCCCCTATGTGTTGAGTAATACCACCAGTTTCTCTTGCTTGAACTACAGTACCCCTAACCTTATCTAAAAGGCTTGTTTTTCCGCTATCGACATGGCCTAAAATGACAGTTATTGGGCTCCTCATACGCTTCGGTTCATCTTGGGCTTTTTCGCTCATCTTTATCTCTCCTAATTATATTAGATGAAATATTCCGTGAGATAATAAAATAATTATAAATTAAAATCTTAATAGAACTTAAATTAACAGAATTAGAGATTCTATTTAAGGATTGTAAAAATATAGTAGATAAAAAACTCAGTCTTGATTGATAATAATATTCTCAATCAAATCTTTTATTCTTAAGAGATGTGTAATCCTCATTCGTACATAAAGAAAATAGTTGAAGCTAGTCACTTCATTGTGATATGATTAAAATAATATTAAAGCTATCAAAGGTAAAAAACTTACACACATAAATAAAGCTCTCGTTTTGCCAGATACATTTTTTTTATATATAAACATCTTTTTTCCCTAATTTGATAATTTAGTTCGGAGAATCAGGAGAAATAATGACTTGACGACAGAACAATCAATCCTCTTCCCTGTTAACGAGAAAACAAAGCTGATTAGAATAATTAAGAATGAAAAATCAGATTATAAAGCTTTAGCGCGTTGTTATAATAGCTTCAAAGACCCTGAATCTTGGCCTGATGGATTTGGTGGAAGTTTTGTATTTACAGGGGAATGGATTGGGGAAAGATTAGTAACAAAGGATACATCGGCTTATTTTGTTGCAACTGATCCGAAAAATAATCAAAAAATTGTTGGGGTCTGCTTTTGCAATCCAAGCTGGAATTTGCGTAACTCTTATTATGTAGAACTTTTTTCGGTAGACCCTGCGTATCAAAAAATGAATTTTGGGAAAAATCTGCTTTTAAAAGCCACTGAATTTGCTTTGAATAAAAAACTACAAATGCTTGGATTACACACGTGGGGGGGTAATCTTAAAGCAATGCCATTATATAAGCGAATTGGCTTCAAATGGAGACCTAATACGGAAGTATTCATGGAAAGCTACATCCCTCAAATTTTAAATTACTCTCTTTTCCGTGATATTTTTTCAAATTATATTTGGTATAAAATATACAAACCAATTATTACTCAAGAACCAAATCTTGAATTCGAAGAAGAAATGGGGATTTATGAGTATTATTTTGAAATGAATGAGAAAGAATCGTTAAAAGTTTGGGTAGATAGGACAGTAGGATATATCAGTGGATTTCATAAGAAAACAGAGAAACATGATATTATTATCAAAGCCACTACGCCAAAATCAGAGGCCTATGTTGGTATTGAGGAATTTCCTGTTGAATTACAAATTGAAAACCGAAGTTCTACTCAAAAAACCTTTTCTATCAAAATTAAACATACAAAAAGTATTAATTTAACAAGTAACCCTTTATCTGAAACAATAGTTCTGCAACCAGATGAAAAAAAGATAATTCAAGTCCATGGGAGATTTACAGTCAATACTTCAGAACTTGATATGAAAGTTCATTCTCAGACCTATTGTGAACATAACATCACATTCGAACTAAATTATGACAACTACATATTTCCGCTTATTGTCGGGAAAGTTCCACGAAAAGCAATTGATGTAAACATTTCGCCTCAAAATTTTTCTACTGTACCGAATCACGAAGGAACTCTCATATTGAATTTTACAAATATAATAGGCTCAAACAAATTGATTAATTTCGATATTGAAGATGGGGTGAATATAAAATTCATGAATAATCAATATGATCTTAATGTAAATTCCTATGATTCATCAATCGAAATTCCATTCAAAATAGGTAATACCGACTCATCTGTTGATTATTTTACTATCAATGCCTTTTCAAATAAAGAAACCATTATTCAAGATAAGAAGATACCAATTAGCATTTTTAAAGAGAATAAAGCACTTAAATACGAATATGAAGATCAGATATTCATAGAAAATAAGAACATGAGAGTATCATTGTACAAAAAACATCAACCTGGTCAAAATGAGCTGTATATTATAGATAAAAGCACGAAGTTAAAGATTGATGGCCTGCCATTAATCTTAGGTTACCCATTTGACAATGAAGGATCAGAATATTACACTAAATCCTTGCTACACGAAATTAAAGACAATGATGAAGGCATACTTCTTCAAAGCTCTGCAGTATCAGATCAAAAGCAAGGAATACTTGTAATTCGAAAAATGTTCATACCTAATGAGAACAAACCCTTTTTTGTTACATTCTCTGTTGAAAATCAAACTGATAATGATATAGATAATCTAGGTATTCAATTTGCGAGTTATTGGTGGCCTGGTCAATTACCAATATTACAAAATGTACAACCATTGAGTCAGGGTATTGTCAAGGATTCGCTTCTGGAAATGACTATGGATATGGGAAAAGACCCATCCATTTATTCCGAAGGATGGCGGGCATTAGAATTTGCTTATGGAACTATAGGCATTTTATTCGAACCTGAAAAGGTTGATAAAATAGACATTGGACGAAATTATCCAATTTTGGAATACAAACTTCCTAAAATTGCATCAAAACAAAGATATGATACTCCCAAAGTTTGGTATTGTTTTACTGAAAATTGGCAAATGGTTAGGAAGATTTGGCAAGATCTATTTCACCCCTCACCAAAAAACAAATTCAATTCTTACACTCCAGTTCGTGTTATGAAAAGAATAGGTTTTACATCTACTATTGGGAAAACGATTTCCAAAGGATTCATGACCGATCGTACTCAACAAGATGTATCACTTGCTATAGATAGTTACAAAAAGACTGTATTCAAAGGAAAATGTGAATTACAGTTAGAAGAAAACGAGCTAATGAAATTTGATTTATCTAGAGAGAATACAAATTTATGGAAGGAAAAATTGAACATTAACTCTGAAAAGAAAAGAATAATCAATGGGAATATCATTTTTGATTCACTTTCTCGAATTTACAAGATTCCAGTTTCCATTGGATACTATAATAGCCAAAAAACAACAATAATTCATACTAGATCTTCTAATAGCGGAGATTTTATAGAGTTGGATAATGGATTTCTTACTCTTCGTGGAAGTGCGGACTATAGAGGCCAAGTTTACTATATATCGATTAATAATAGTAAAGAAAATTGCTTATTAACTCACTATCCAAAAGTAAAACCCTTTTTATGGTTTAACAAATTTTTCGGTGGAATAGGGGGGAATATTCGTGAAGAAGATTCTTGGGATCTAACTAACTACAATGAACTAAAATTTAAGCAGATACATATTCCAGAGAAAGGTCATTGGAAAGGAATAGGATTTGAATCTGAAATTATCGGCTATTCTCCGAAATTAAAAGGATTACAAGTGAGAAACATCTATTTTACCTTACCAGATTCCCCTATCATCTTGGTACGGCAAGAAGTAAAAAATTTTTCGGGTGTAGAAAGAAGATTTGATGCATATATTGATACCACACTAAATCCATCTAATTCTATTAATGATCGCTACTATACGAAGTCTAAAAATCAAGTGATAGAATTCAGAACTCATGATACTGAATCATTAGTTGGACAACATAAAGATCATGACTCTAGATGGGCAGCGTATAAAAAAGAAGGTAGTGATTACTACTTTGGAATGATTCTTGATAAATATACAGATTATGATGATGAAATTTATCTCTACATTCCCAATCTTACTTATTCTCAGATGGGATGTTTCAGTCGCGGCGTTACAATTCAACCTAGTGAAACATTGAAGTTCAATGTTCTAGTTTGTGTTTCTACTGATCTTAATACTATCGAACCATTCATAGAGAATAATATTCAAGATATTTTGGAGGAAGAATGAAAATATATTAACAAACATAATCATTTTTATCAATCTTATTTACATTGAAAAATTGGAAACAAATTTAATTCTCAAATATGAGAGTCTTATATGAACCAATTAAGTGTTTCCAGTTGATATTGGAGAAGAATTATAGAATGAGAAGAGAAAATACTCATTATATTGTATTTCCCGAATATTTCGATAGAAATCTGACACGAAAAGAAGGCCGACGTTTACCTCTTGAACAAGCAATAGAGAATCCCACAATATTAGAATTAAAACTTGCAGCTCAAAAACTTGAATATGGTTTCAAAATTCAGGAAGACGCAGCCTATCCTCGACAATGGTGGAATGGAAAGGGACTCATTCTTGTTGAAAAGAAGACTCCTAAATTACAAACTCTACGTGATTTGAGTATTGAAATATCTACATTCATTAGACCTGCGTTAGAAAAGCAGAAAAAGCAGCTCATTGAGAAAGCAAAAAAACGTAGAACTACAAAAGGAAGTCCACCGAAAAAATCCTCAAAAAAGGATAAACAAAAAGATTTTCGTCCAAAGAGAAGAAAATGAATCTTTGGAATAATTTATTTAGTTTCTTATTCTGTTTTTCTTTGAAATTCTATCAAATTCTTTATGAAAAAGGAAAAGGTGTTATAGCTGCGAAAGAGGCGTGATTTTTACGCAAAAAAGGCTAAAAAAGAGGGATTCAGGAGTCGTTCAGCATATAAACTCCTCCAATTAGACCAAAAATTTGGTTTATTTCATCCGGATCAAACAATTATTGATCTATGTGGGGCGCCTGGAGGTTTTTCACAGGTAGCTCGTGATCGAACGTGTCGAAAAGGACATATTTACTTGGTAGATCTAGCCCGAATTAAACAGATACCATATATCAAGGAAATAATCAAAGGAGATATTACTAAACTTTCAACAATCACCCAACTTCAAAACAGTTTACGTAGGAATGGATCTGAAGAAAAAGAAATGGTTGTTTTAGCTGATTGTTCTCCTAATCTCACAGGTGCGTGGATTACAGATCGAGCAAAACAAATTTGGCTAGCTGAAGTTGCTTTGGGTATTTCTAATTTCTTTCTAGCAGAAAAGTTTCTAACGAAGGTTTTTCAAGGAGAATTTTTTCAAGAACTGTTAAAGAAAATCAAAATATCATATAAAAACGTTAAAAGTCATAAACCTAAAACTTCTCGAAAAGGAAGTGCTGAAATTTATATCGTCGCTACAGAAAGAAAAAACAAAGAAGTTCAACGGTATAACAAGCAATTTCTCTTACTAGATGAGTAACGATATGGTCGAATATTCCATGGAACTGGTTGAAATTAAAGAAGGCCTTGGAACTTTTCTTATTTCTCCCCCAAAAGAAGAGGATGACATACCAAGAAGATCTGATGTAGTTTTCTTTAATGCTCATCAAGAAATTAATCGGGATTTTTCTGTATTAGCGGTACGTGCATATGCTAAGGAGAATAATAAATCAGATTTGTCTATTTGTGAACCTTTATGTGGATCAGGTGTTCGTAGTTGT
>JAUUVJ010000255.1 GCA_030589605.1 Candidatus Hodarchaeota archaeon
TATTACATGAAGCATTAAACAAGTATAATATCACAAATTTGTACCTTGAAATACCTTGGGCAAATCATTCTTTTGACAATATCTTACAAACTCCAGCAGGACAAGTCACTATGTACTACTTACTCAATTTTTTCAGTCATTATTCTAAATAACAACTGGAAATTATAATTATCGGCATTTTAGGTATTATAACTCCTATTACAACGAGTCTCCTTCTCCATTTTAACGATTTATTCTACTAATTTCTTCAGAGTATAATCTGTGACGTTTTTTATTCTTCCCATAGTCCTCTATGATATGATATACGTCCATATAACGGTAAAAATAAAATATAACTCTTTTTTTTATGACATAAATGCCGTAATTTCATAATATATTGATTTGAGAATTAATCATTTATCGTTGGAATGAAAGACTTTTCATAGGAAAATTCTAACTCCATATCCTCAATCGACTTTTTGTCCACACTTTGGAGAAAAAGGAAAATAGCGAAGATGGAAGGATTTATGATTTTTTGTTCCGCCGTCTCAATTCGATCAAAACAATGAAAGAGAGTAGCAAAAATAGAACATTCCAACCAGGTGTGATAGTTCTCGTGGGAGTAGAGTTGTTGTCGTAGGACCAGTCGTAGGAACTGTAGTTTTAATTGTAAATTTAACGGAGTCGTAATCAATGTTCCCAACAGAGTCATTTCCATATGCATGGAGAGTGTAGACACCATCTGTTAATGTACGAGTCATGTTCCTAGTCCAGATCTGATTCTGACTGTCTACTGACTCAATATAGTACCAATAATTATCTGCATTTCCAGATAATGCTAAAGTGATCGTGTCAGTCGCATATGTCTGCTCGATCAAAAAGGATTTTGAAAGAAATGGCTAAAACTGTATGTGGTGTTGATGTTGACAAAGAGGGGTTTTTGGTTACAGTATCCAACGATCCAGAAAAGAAAAGAAAACCGGTTGTCATTATATACAACAATAAACAAATCTATTTTTGTGAGGAATCATACAAAGTAGAGTTTTTGAATGCCCCTAATAAAGAAAAATGGATAAAAAACCATAAATAACCTGAATGAATCAATTAATTATCATTCTCATCTATTCGGGTTTTAATGTCAAAAAATTTTATTCTCAACTTCGTAAAAGGCTAGATTAACACTTTTTTTAACTTGAAAGATGCTTCCTTATTTTTTAGATTTTTTACTCAGGTGGTTTAAGCTGTCCTAAAGGACCCTCAAAAAAGAGTTCACCTTTAATAAAGAAATAAGGTATTCTTATTTTAGAAAGTTTTGGTGCTTTTTCTGGATTCGCTTTTTTCCAGTCACGTAAGTTGTCATTGGTTAACACATGTGCATCCTTCTCTAGTGCATAACTCAAAAAGTAGTAATCGTCATCCTGTCTGCCAGAAGGAGGGAGTTCCGCCAGTTTAGTACTAATTAAATTTTCAAGACGCATTTCATCATCAATATCATGAAATAACGAGCGTGTAACGATTGTTGTAACCTCAATTTTTCTTTCTTTTAGCTTCAGGATTGCATTCATGATATTCTGATAACGAGCTTTCCTTCTTTTCTTCTTTCCATCTCGTGCTACATTATTACCATCAATAACCACAGATTGAGGAATTTTTTCTTTCAATTCAGTGATACTTTTTGAAGATGGAGATTGTTGTATGGGAGATACTGTCAGGCGGAAACTGTTATTGATTTTACGGAGAAAAATTTGATCGGTAATTTTTCCTTCATTCAAAACGCTTAGGAATGTACCTTGACTTAATTCGGGAAGCTGAAGGAAGGAGTTAACAAACCGTGTGAAATCTGAAATATTAAAAAATTTCATAGGTTGATTTTTTTGATAAAAGTCCCTTAATATAATAGGACGATAGTTGATAAGATCATTTTCAATAGAACTAAATAAACGAAAAGATTGACCTTGGAATAAAAATTTTTCAACTGCTTCTCGTTCTTTTTCGGTTAATGATCCCGTCGCAAATCCATAGATTTCTTCTCGAGATTCTCTTAGGCTTCTCCAAAGAACAACGCTCATACGTTCTTGAGCTTTAATATCCTCTATAACAAGATGATTCTTCCTATCACTTAACATTTGATCAAAATGAGGTTCCAAATCGAAATAATTTTTCAGTACCAGCTCTTTTGGCTGTTTATCACTTTTTAAAAGATCGCGATTCTGCTGGGAGAGAAGGATATACGCATTTTCAACAAAGGAGACATATTTCATTGTTCCCTCTTGAACTCGTTCTTTGGATCGCGGTTCCAGATAACGCAACTCATCTAGAGAGAGAATGGATTTCATATCAAACCAGAGATTAGCATTTTTCATTTTTAAGAACCGGAGTAATCGATCCTTATCAGGAATCGTTTTAGAGATCAATTCATTATTCAATAATCTGTTGAAATAATATATTGCGGTAGCAATCTCTCGGATAATTTCTACCATCCCAAGAATCTGAGTGTTACTATCCAGCTCATTTTCCAGAGTATAGGCATCCAACTCTCTTATCCGACTACTTGCACGTGTAAGGCATTCCTTAACCTCTTTAATGTCAAGTGTATCTAATAATGTATCATACTTATACGCTAATTCGGTTCCTCGTTTAAACATTCGAATAATCTGATAATCAGGGGGTTTGACTTGTATTTCCTTTTCCTTGATCCAGTCGAGGAATTTCCGCAAGGACTTTTTTCCATGCATATGTCCCATTAGGTTCAGGACATCCATTCGGATAGTCCACTCCTCCTTAGGAAACGCTTCCACTAGAGATATAATTTTAGCTTCCTCCAAGGATTGGAGATATTCATTATTAGACTCGAATCTAATATGAGGATCCTCAAAAATGGATATTAGACAATCAATGACGTTAATAGCAAATTCAGAGGATGGAATGTTGGAAAAATAACCACTTAATACTTTTAATCCCGTTTCTGCAGCTTTAGCCATGCTAGGAGGCTTGATTTTTTTTATCATCACATAATATTCTTCGGATACTTCTTCGGAAATTTGAATGGTGTCTTTAACAATTTTCTCTGTGATACTTTTTTGGTTACGTTTACTAGCATTAAGCATACTTTGTTCTGCTAACATCAGAAGCTCTCTAGGAATACCATTGGTTTGCATGGTTAAGCGATGAATGGCTGTATCAGTAAAAATATCTTCATCAGAGGTCTCAGAATTGGACATCATCCAGTTAATCCGTTTAGAAAGCAATTCTTGTGATTCATTGGGATTTAGACCTTGAATTTCGATTGGTTTTCCTAGATAAGAAAAATCGGGATGGCTTAATTGAGAATAGAATTCCCTACCCAGTGTTATAATGATAGTTGTTCCTATTCTTTGTAGTTTTTCAAAGAATGGTTGTGCATTATTTCCTCTTAGAAAATTAACCGCTGTTTTTTGAAAGACCTTGGGAAGTTTGTCGTAATTATCTATTCCAAGAAAGAGAGTAAGATTGTTAGACTTTAAAATCTTTAACAATTCATCCAGCGCAACATTACAAGTAGACCAAACAGGATAATTTGAAGGAGATAATTCAGAAATAGAAAGGTTTTTTCCGATTCGATTGATAGTCTCTTGATTATCTTTGTAAAGTTGTTCGTATTTTACCCTAAGCGACTCTAAAATGTCTTTGATAATAAACCAGAGCATAGGTGAACCAATAGCAAGCGTTGGATCTTCAACGATCCGTTCAGGAAAACGAATCTCCGTTATAAGTATAGATAAAACATTAATGTTCCCATGGATTTGTTTTCGTAAATAAGAAAGACAAGTTGACTTACCAGAACCTCTAGCGCCTAGTAAAATCTTAATTGATGGAGCAGAGGTCTTGATAAACTTCGCGACAGGAAGTACTTGATCACGAATACTCTTGGTTCTCACCAGCAAGTTATTTAATTCAAAATCATCTTCTAAAGGTGATGTACTAAAAGGATTTCCTTTGAGATTAAAAAATTCTACCCAATTGGTGGTCAAATTCTCACCCATGGTTTTCTATTAAATTAGATGATATATTATATAACACTTTTTATACATGGATTTCTTGGTACCAATAATTAAGAATGAATTCTAAGTATTCTTGATTAGGAGGAGGAAAAATATCCGATTATATCGATCAATTAAAAAATTCCCTAGATGTGGAAGAAATAGGTATATTTTCCAAGGAATAATTTTTCATATTATTAGTATAACCGTCGTAAAAGGCTGGATTCGCTCTACTTTTTATTTCTAAAAACCTATAAATTATCTTCAGAACCAAGGAAATAACAATTTTAAATTCACAAAGAGGTTAGGATTTGGGAACAGGTAAAAAAATCTTATTATTTGGATTACCAGAGTCAGGAAAAACCACGATCTTGAAAACAATGAGAGAGGGAAAACCACCAGCGAAAAATGAGCGTTTTCCTGCAACCATTGATTATGAAAGAACGGTCCTCATTAGTGATGAGTCAGAAATAACATTTTTTGATTTAGGTGGGGCCACTGCATTTCTCGATCGTTTCACTGGGGAGTTATCTGAATTTATATTTACTGGTGTAAAAGTCCTAGTTTTCGTTTTAGATTCGCTGAAAATCCCAGAGATTTCTCGAGCGAAATATTATTTTGACCTTTGCCTAAAGAACATAGAGAAGTATAGCCCAGAAACCTCTGTTGTAATATTTCAACATAAAACTGATCTCATTCCGAAGAAGTTGAGAGAAGAGGTTTATCATACCTGTAGAGATTATATATTAACTGGAATCAAGAAACCTGTGCTGTATTATGAGACATCAATTTTTACTTGCTCAATTGTTATAGCTATGTCCGCTGTGCTTCAACAAGCACTAGGTTATATTCCTAATAATTGGCGTTTTACCTCCTTAGAGGAAAAATCTAGGGATTAATCAATGTCGTAAAAGGCTAGATTAACATTAATAATCTAACTTTCGTCTTATCGAATACATCGAAGATTCTATGCCAAAAAAGTTAACTTTGGATTAACACCTAAAGTTTCTGAAAATGATGAATTTCTAAGTAGTATAAGACACCATGGGATTTTAAATTAAAAACGCCATAATTTTTGCCAAGAAATCCCCTCAGTTAATAATAAGGGAATTAATATAATTATTGCAATGAACACATCAATAATTCCGAATATAAGGTACACTATTTCTATATCCTGACCGATTAAACTAATTAGAACTATTAAAAAGTACCCAAATCGTGTTGTTGCTGATCCAACCCCAATTATAACCAATTCCCGCGGATTTTGAGCTGCATAAACCAGAAAATATCCTACAACAATTAGAAAGACCGCTGTGATCTGGATAAAAATGGGATTGGGTATTTGAGCTTCAAAAAAAGAAGATAAAGAATCCCAGAACAATAATAGAATTATTCCTGATAGAAGGTTATAAGTGCCACCTATAAGAAAAGATACTTTCAAATACCAGTCATTTTTGATTTTTCTCAAAACAACCACAATTGCACATTATTTTTCAATCGATTAATATTTTAATATGCAGATACATCGCAACAATTTAATAAAAAAAATCACCCAAAAGTTTTAAAATAAATTGACCATCTATTTAATTTATGAAAATTCTTTTAACTGGAGCTTTTGGAAACTTAGGTACTTCCTGTATCAAAGAACTTGCCAAACAAGGTCATGAAATACGTTGTTTTGATATTAAGTCAAAAATGACAGAAAAACGATTTGAAAAATATAAGCACACTCCAAATATGGAAGTAGTTTGGGGTGATATCCTTGATAAAAATTCTATAAAAAATGCACTAGAAGGGATAGAAGGGATAATTCATACTGCAGCAATTATACCACCTCCGTCAGAACTCAATCCTGATTTAGCAAAAAAAGTAAACGTAACGGGAACTAAGAACCTTATTGAAGAAGCAGAAGCACTTTCAAATATAAAACAGTTTGTTTTTGCTAGTTCAGTCTCGGTTCACGGTGCTCAAAAACCGACTAATCCTCCAGTAAAAGTAACCGATCCCCTAAAGCCATCTGATAATTACACTCACCATAAAGTAGAGTGTGAAGAATATATTTATAACTGTAAACTGAATTGGACTATCATCCGTTTTGGAGCAATCCTTGCAGTCGAGACTGAAGGTCAAGAAAGAGGGGGTTTGGATGATTTTACATTAGAGCTTCTTTTTGGAGTACCGTTAGGACAAAAAATTGAGATAATTCATTCATATGATGCTGCACGTGCAATGATTAATGCACTAGGTAATGATCGTGCTGTGAAAAGAATATTTTTTGGGGGTGGAGGAAAAGAATGTCAA
>JAUUVJ010000422.1 GCA_030589605.1 Candidatus Hodarchaeota archaeon
TCTAGCATTTCATAGAAGCTGTAAGTAATGTGTGGTAATCCCCCATCTAGATAACACGAGAAAATGCAAAGGTATTGGATATCAGCATTAAATTTCTTATAATATTTAAATATCTCTGCTTCTTGTTTTCTAAATTTCACGAAAGCATCATCATACTCTTTTCCCCACTTATAACACGAAATCACCAAGTAAGGGTTGTTAAGTTTATCCATTAGGATAATATCTGGTAATTTATGAACGTTGGCGTTCTTAACAAGAATGATCTCTTTTCTATTATATCCTTTTGTCAAGAGTTTATCTAAACAATATAGAATTACGAGATCTTTGTGTTGTGCAATCAAAGAAGGAGCTTGAATATTGGAATGGTTATTTCTTCCATAATTAATAGAGCACTTATCAATATTAAAAGTAATTGAATAATCATCAGAATATTTCTTGGTAAATATCCCTGTAGTTATTTCAATATAATGATAACGACAGAAAATCCCTATAGTTTTCCAAAACCATTTTTCATCTGAAAGGATGCTATCCATTTTTCTAAATAATCCTTTCTTTTTTTAAGATTGCCATAATGTTATTAACAACCTGTTCAACTGTAAGATGAGAACTATTAATCTTGAAATACTTCATATTATAATCATTGAGAAATTGTTCCATTTTCCTAATCGCGAATTCGTTCAAGTTAGCTTTTTTTAGGTCTTTGTCTTTTTTATCTCGATTTCGTAGTCTTGATTTAAGAATATCTTCATCAGCAAAAAGGAGTATGGTTATGTCAGGTTTTCCAATAAGTTTTATCAAACAATCAAAAACTGGACGGCTGTTTTCATCACCACTCCACAGAAAATTTGAAACTAAGTGTCTATCTGTAATAAAATTGTCATTTTCAAATAAATGATAAGCTAGGATATTACCTAGACCATAAAACCATGAAGTAAATTTTCTATTTATTTGGGCATTAACATAATCACGTATTCTAATGTAGTTGTCAAAAGTTTTAGGTGAATCAAAAAGATAATGAAGAGGTTTCTCTACAAAAGAATATCCTATCCTAACAGCTAATTCCTTACAAGTAGCTGTTTTCCCAACACCATCAAGTCCTTCTATTGCAATATGCAATTTTTAGTACCTCGTTCGTGGTTTTTATGATCTAAACCGAAACATAAAAATTTGGTTCTCTCGACGCGAGTTCTGCTTTTTTTCCTTCAGTAAAGAATGCAGCATCTTCTAAGTAGCCTGATACTCTTCGAATTCTTCGAATATTATTCGATCCGCATTTATCACAGTCATCAAAGGTTCCTCGTACACCACAATCCAAACAAATATCTAAAGGGTAATTGAATCCCAAATAATTTACATCACATTTAATTGCATGCTCAATTAATTCTGAAATTGCTTCTACATTATTAAGAGGTGCTGAAGTAAACTCAAGGTAAGAAATGCAACCTCCATTACAATATTTATGAAAAGAACCTTCATAGGACAACTTATCGAAAGGATTTAACCCAGAATCAACATCAACATGAAATGAATTAGTGTAGTATCCCTTCTCAATTAATGGGTGACTATAATATTCCTTATCCACTTTTGGAAATCTCCCTGAAATAAATTCCCCTGAAGTTCCTAATAATGAAAAATTATAATTATATGTTTTGCGGTATTTATCAATCGTTTTCCTCATCATTTCAACTAAATCTAAGGCTAAACGGTGATTCTCTTTTGAAGAGAAGTATTTTTTTCCAGTAAGAATTTCGATAGTCTCTGATAAACCAATAAATCCAATGGCTAATGTACCATGTTTAAATTCGTCTTTAAGTGTTTCTAGATCGTTTAAATCTTTAAAAAGAAGTTTATATTTTTGATTTGTTGGAAAATCATCTGGATCTAGTTCACAAGTTTTAAAAAATCTGTCAAAAAGCAAATCCTTTACTCCATCTGCTATTTCTCTCCACTTTTCCTTATAAATTTCAATTTTTTCTTCCGTTGATTTGACAGGATATTCTTTATTAGTATCAAAGGCAATTCGGGGAAGATTTATAGAATTATATACAACATTTGTTTTACCAATAGTAGTATCTTCTCCGTATTCATTCTGATATACCTTGGACCTGCAGCCCATTAACGAAATTTTATAAGTGTCGATTTTATTATTGTGATCAGAATCCGCTAAGAAATAAGTAGGAATCATTTTTTTCGCGGTACATTTGACAGCTTTTTGGAATAGATCATAATTTTTATCTTCAGGATATCGATTTACACCACCTTTCACTTTGAAGATGATATTTGGTCGAATGTAATCAGAGTTCATAAAACAATCTAAAACTGTAAACATCACCAATCTTCCTGTGTCAGTTGTCGATAGTCCTAAATTTAATGTTACATAATACTGAACTTGTCCACATCGATCTCTCGCGTTATTAATAAATTTCAAGAAAAGATCTATATTATCTTTAAAAAATTCATAATTCTTATCATCAATTTGGAGCTCTAACTTTTTGAGAATGTCATCCAAATCACAATCGAAATTTCCAAACCCAATTCCTCCAGACTGCTCATTTCCTAATCCAATAATAATCTCTTTATAAACTCTAAATATTTCCATTAACTTTCTTGAATCAGAAAGTCCCTCGAACTCGTGGTATGGAAAACCCTTCAAAATATCTGGTGTAAGGCAGTTATAGGATTCGCCATAAGCTTCTAAATCATGAATGTGAACGTACCCTTGTTTGTGAAGGGCAGCCAGCTCATCGTTAAGATCATTTAGAATTTCTTCCTTGATTCGTTGACTCCCTTTACTATATACATAACCTACTAAAGTTTTCCGCTGAGCAGCATGTTCATAATTGATTGATTTCATAGATTTTCATCTTAAATCCTTTAATCTAATAAATTTCTGGTTTGCAGATCCAATATAAGGAGTTATTGTCGTCCGTTTTTTCTCAATATAAGAACCAACTTTCAGATATTTTATATATTGAAAAATTTCTGAAGGAACATCTTCGATTTCAAATCCCGTATATAAAGCTATATCAAAATCCTGAATAGATTTCACCAGTTCTAAGACAGTGGGATATTGTAGGAGTGGTTCTCCACCTGAAATAGTCAATTTTTTATTATGACACTTTTTTCGTAAATTTGAAATAATCTCCTCTATTTCTAATTCAATACCATCTTTCCTGTCCCATGTACAGGGATTATGGCAACCAGGACAATGTTTATCGCATCCTTGGACAAAAAGAACCGTTCTAATTCCTGGACCATCAACTATAGATCCTTTATAATCAATTGTATTTATCCTTAATTTCATTATACTATTACCTATTTTTGATTCTAATAAATTTTGTGAAAAAGATATTTATCTTCTTATACCTCCTTTCAATATCATTGGATCTTAAATGACATATACGGTTTTGAGATAGGGATTGTAAAAGATTTATATAAAAATATAAGAAAATAAAGAATGTAATAGAATTAGGAGTTATTTTCAAAAACTTCGCTAACAAAGTACCGACAATAATTTACATTGGGAGGTTAATGTCATGGTTGAAGCCCAATGACAAAAACCTACCGTGCTAGGCTCAGTCTTGAAGCAACTGTGCCTGAA
>JAUUVJ010000335.1 GCA_030589605.1 Candidatus Hodarchaeota archaeon
AATCACTAATGGTGATCTTATCATCTTTTCTGATAGTGAAGTGGTTATTAAACAGCTTATCGGAGAATATAAAGTAAAAAATGACGAGCTTCGAAAACATCGGACAAAGATTTTTGCAGAGAAGAAGTATTTTACAAAAATCGAATTTACTCATGTAGCAAGGCAAAATAAATGGATTAAAATAGCAGATAAACTATGTAATCGTTGTTTAAATTTGAATACCTAACACATCATTAAATAAAAACTTAGTATATTGGAATTACAGAAGGACCTGTTCTTTCCCATTGATAATGAACAACTCTAGAGTGTTTTGTTTCAATCTGATAGTCAGGGAGTTCTGGATTGAATTCTTCTATTTTTAAAGTAATATAATTAACTGTATGATTCCCTACATTGTTTAATGCTACATCAATGGTGATCCATCCTAGTTTTTGTGAAAAAATCTCAGCCCAAGCATGAGTTCAACAGAATTACCTGATTTTGTTATAATTAATCCTGTTAATCTCCGACAAGGAATTCCTTTCCTCCTTGCTAGAGTAATAAAAGAATCTGTGAATTCTTCACAATCGCCTGTTCCTGAAAGTAGAGCTTTTAAAGCACCTAATCTTTCGTCCTGATTTTCCCGAAATGGAATCTTTTTATTTAAAAAGAAGTATGATCCTTTTACCCAATCAAATAAACTATCACTCTTGAACCATTCTTGTTCTGCTATTCCTTGTATTCTAGGGATTCTGACTGGCCAAAATTCAGAACTTTCTTGATATTTTTGTTGAATTTCAGAAGAATAATTAGAAATTTTACCCCAATTGTTTGATTTGATTGACATAAGAGTAGGGATTACCCTAACAATTCTTTTTAATGATACTGTACCTTTCATATTCACTTTTTGATTAAATAGAAAATAGGAGTTATTACCCTTGTTTTTTACTTTACATTTTGAAGGGTAACTTATTATCTGAACTTTTTGCCTATATTCGGGATAATGGTAAAATTTTAAACGAATTATTGGAGAACCAGATTTTGTCCGATATTGTAGTCGCTCAGTATGATGGATTTGCCATCCAATTACTTTTGATAAACTCTCCATCGTCTATATCCTCATAAGAACAATCTAAATATTCTAAATTAATGAACTCAAGTATTCTGAGATTTCAGACTGAATCTTATTTTCTTTTAGAGTAAGTTCCCACTATCAAGTGGGAGAATAAAAATAGAACTACTCAACTTAATATATATTCAAATCTCCTTCTCGCAATGTTCAATTTCTATTTTTTCCATAAACAAATGCTTATATCTCAGTATTTTCATCATTGGTTAGATAGTGATTTTTCTCTGTAAGAAAAAAGGTCTACTCATAGTAATCGTTATTCTTCTTTTAGAAAAATCTCTCCCTTGTCAATCTTAAAAGTTAGGGAAATTATTGTCAAAAGGGAATCAGTGTGTCCCAAGAGAAGAAAACAAATTTATTAGGTGAACTATTTGATTTACTTCCTGACCCTGTATTAGTTTTTAAGAAGATGAATATTGGATTAATAGTTTTCTCTCAAATCAATCGAAGTGGATTGAAGACTTTTGGTAAAAATATTTTAGAATATATCGGAAAAGATCTATCTTCTCTAGAACACATTCTTCCTGAACTAAGTAGTAATATTGAATTAGTAATGAATTCAGAGATTATTGTCACTGACAAAATTACTATTAAAATCAACGATAGTATTGATGATAGAACGTTTGTTGTAGATTATATTCAAGCTAACAGTAACACAGTCTTAGTAATGCCAAAAGACTTGACAGAAATAGAGAAAATGCAAAAAGAAATGCAAAGTCAGGAGGAATTAAGCTACCAACAGGTAGCTGAATATTCACCCTTAGGTATTATAAATTTAAATGCGAATGGAACAGTGATCTTCGCAAATCCAACATCAACTCAATTATTTGGCTGGATAAATGAGCAGGTGACTTTAGTAGAAGGGCGTAATATTTTCGAATTCCCTTTTATTAGTGATCAAGAGAGAATTATCCAAGGAATTTCAGATCTATTAAAAGGGGATCCTTTAGTTGGAATAGAATTTCCTGTTACGATCAAAAATCAGCAAAGAATTCTTAAAGCATATGGTTCTCCACGTTATAGATCAAATGGCTCTTTAGCTGGCGCTATTCTAATGTATACTGACATTACAGAGTTAAAACAGATTGAAGAAAACTTGAAACGTCAGAAGGAAGAATTAAGTGATTTTGCTCATCAAATGTCTCATGATTTGGGTAATAGTATAACGGGTATACTTGGATACGCAGAATTTATGAAAAAATATTCCGATTATTCACATCTAGATGAAATTATCAAACATGCGAATAAAATGACCGAACTTCTCCAACAAAGTTTAGTATTAGCTGACTCTGGACTTTTAATTAAAGAAAAAGAAAAAGTAGATTTAAATTCACTTGTGGATAACGTTGCAGAATTAATCATCCCAAAAGAAATTACTTTTTCACGTACTGAATTACCTATTGTTTTAGGTGATCATACTAAACTGACACAGGTTTTTGAAAATATCATTAGAAATGCCATTATTCATGGAAAACCAAATGAAATTACAATGACAGATAAACTTTCTGTTAAAAGGAAAAAAAAAGGAATTCTTATTTCTATTACTAATGATGGTAAACCTATTAATCAAAAACATCGAAAAAAGCTTTTTACTAGGGGATTTTCATCAAGAGAAGGGAGAAAAGGATTGGGAATGTACATTGTGAAAAGATTAGTTGAAGCACATGGATGGAGTATCAGTTTAGGTCGTAACAAAAAAACAACGTTTAAGATCTTTATCCCAAATTAGAAGATTTAATCGCTTTTTATCATCTACCAGATAAATTAGTATTTTCTTTTTTCTAATTCAGATGATTATTGAACTAAGGGATGATAGTTGTACCAGCTTTACCCTCTAATGCTGCAGCAGCAAATTCTGGTTTAGTTATGACGACTTTTTTTCCCCCTGCTTTAATAAATCGTATAGCTGCTTTAAGTTTTGGTCCCATTGACCCTTTTAACTTCTTTCCAAAAGCACCATCTTTCAAGTACTGTTCAAGTTCAGCGACACTCATTTGATCTATTCCTTTTTGTTTGGGAGTTTTATAATTTAGATAAACTTTGTCTGTATCTGTTAAAATTGCAAAAGCATCAGCGTTCACATCCCCAGCTAATCGTTCTCCAGCTAGATCTTTATCGACAACTGCTTCTACTCCACTTATAGTTTCGTCTTCATTCTTTACAATTGGAATTCCGCCTCCTCCACTTGCTATGATGATAAACCCGTTAAGAAGCAAAGTGTTAATCTGTTCTCTTTCATAGATCTTAATTGGATCAGGGGAAGGTACAACCCGTCTGTAACCTCTACCCGCGTCTTCGATCATTGTAAATTCAGGGTGTTCTTTTTTTATCAAATTAGCTTGCTCTAACGTATAAAAAGGACCAACAGGTTTTGTGGGATTTTTGAATGCAGGATCATCTTTAGATACAACCACTTGTGTGATAATTGTTATTATTTTGACCTTTTTACGAATTTCTAATCTGCCTTGAGACGATTCTTTAATAACTAAATTTCTTAGACTATTCTGAAAAAGATAGCCGATTTGACCTTGTGTCATTGCTCCACAAACATCCATTGGTAATATAGGACGATTATATGGTGGATGACTCCCAGCTTCCATTTGTAGCATTATATTTCCAACTTGAGGCCCATTCCCATGCGTTATAACTATTCGCCAGTTAGGAATGACTTGTAATATTTGTTGGGCTGTTTCTGTTATATTTTTTACTTGTTCTTCAATGGTTCCTCGTTGATTGCCTTGAATCATAGCGTTTCCCCCGAGAGCTATTACTACTATTGGTTTAGGCATGATAACAAATCCTTCAATGTGTGGTTAGAAAGAGAAAGAACCTTTTTCTCATGTACTTAAACATTTAACCTTTTTTCACTAAAAAACTTGAAAAAAAAGATATAATTCATCGATGATCTTGAATTAATTCGATATTAGAAAGAAAAAATACAAGCGAAGGCAATATTACTACCTTTTACGTTTTCTTATTCGTTTTTTTTTGTGGGTTACACGACAAAGTACTATCTGATTCATACGCACAACATGGTGACGCGAAATATCCGCTAGATACTTCAATCAGTGAGGTTTCTGTTGTCCAAATGGCATGCCACTTATCAGTTTTCCATCCTGAAACGGTGAGAAGAACCCTGTTATCAATTATTAGAAAAAAACATTCACACGCAATTGATTGAATTTTTAGTAATGGATTAACAGATGAAGCTACTTTGTAATATATGCCTAATTTTAAATCGATATCCATATCTTGCAGCCTTTTAATTGGTTTCTCGAGAAGTTGAATAATTTCTTCATTAGGCATCATCAATACAGCACTAATTTCTGCTTCTTCAGTCAATCGCTTTATATGATTCAGTATATTCTTTTTTCCTTTAATTATATAAGCAAGTTTTGGAGTGTCTTCGTTTTCGTGATACATAGGTGGCAATATTGTTGCTAATCGATTAATTAAGCGTTTTTTATTTTGATATTCCTTTTCATATATTAATCTCATATTTTCTAAGGGCGCAGTTGGATGTACAGCCATATATTTTTTTGGTGTTCCATTCTGAACTGTTATAAATCCTTTCTTTTCTATTCGATCCAGAATTTGATAGATTTTACTATCTCTTATACCAGTTATTCTTACTAAATTACTCGCTGATGATGATTCAAGTGATATTAATGCAAAATATGTCTTAGCTTCGTTCTGAGTAAATCCTATATCCATTAAATCGTCAATTAAAGGATTGGTTGATTGATTTTGAATCGAGGTTGATTTTTTCTGAACTTTCGCCATTTCAATTACTGCCTTTGTTCTACCCCCCACCAGTAGGAGAAAAAAAGGTGAAATATATAAACGTTGTGATAATATCATTTATTTGGTGAATAAACTTATGGAAAATGCCAAAGAAGCTGTTAAAAGTAGCTATGCAAAAAGAATTAACGAGCTTACGCAAAAAAAAG
>JAUUVJ010000004.1 GCA_030589605.1 Candidatus Hodarchaeota archaeon
GATTTATTGGAATATTTAATGATTTAAATGAAAGGAATCGTGATAAGAATGATAGGAATTAACTTTTTTGCTCAAGACCTTACAGACCTTTTACCAATCCTAATTATAGGAGGCTCCGCTGCTGCAGTACTTGTTATTGGATTTTTGATAGTTTATTTCCGAAAACAAATTATGGAAGCACTTGGAGTAGGTGGAGTAAAAAAAACAATGATAGAGCAAGAGATCGAACAAAGACTAGTCCAAATTCGTCATTTAGCACGTCAACAAATGTTTCGTGAGGCTTCAATATTAATGTGGCAAACAATGACACTCGCCTCTGAAGGGTTTTTAGGAGTTGGTCGAGCACCAAACGAAACAGCTCGACAACTGGGTGTTAAGCTGATGAATCGTGGCGATTTAGATCCTAGTGCAATTAACTCAATTGTAATAGCATTTGAAAAAGCTCGATATGGTCAAACACCTCTAACCACTCAGGAGTTTAAAGATGGTTTATCTGGACTACATCAATTTCTCCAAATGGCAACCTCTGTAGGTGATATTGCAGAAGTTGTAGAAGAATAAAAGACATCAGGATGAAATAAAAAAAAACTGCAAAGATTATGTGAAAAAGAATGGCTGAGATCAATCGTACTACGGCAGTAATGATCATTTTAGCTCTTTTTGTCAGCTATCCATTTTTATCTGCTTCAGTATTAGGATTAGTAGGCATTTCAACAAATAGTACGAACTTTTCAATTTATAACGAAGGGTGGAATGGTGCTAGTACTTTTAAAGATTTATTCAAAGATCACGATAATGAGGGACAGATTTCAACAATTGTTGGTAGTAGTAATGTACTTAATCGGTTGAATTCCTCTGAAATGAATGATAGTCGGGGTAGTTTAGTTATCCTTGGACCTGCAATTCATTATGATTTCTCTGAATCATTAGCAATTCTAATGTATGCGATAAATGGTGGTCGAGTACTAATCGCGGATGATTTTGGAACAGCTAATGATATACTTGGTGTTCTTTCGATATTCTTAGGATTCATATCACAGATTGATTTAGGAATGGACGCCTTTGGTGGTTCATTTGATGAAGCTGAAGGAGTAAATCCGTTGGGTATGAATACATCAACAAGTGGGAGTGGAGCCTCTTTTCAATTTCCAATTGCAGGAATTGCTTTTAATGGTAGTCTTCTGGCAGATCAAGGAAGCTATGATAGTACTCCTTTAACACCTATTTTTCAGAGCCCTAGTTCTTCAGGAACCTCTTCAGAAACCAGCTATAGAATCCCTGCTCCTTGGGTTACTGATTTCACCTCAGGATTAAGAGGAAATGGGGTTATTGGTAATTTTGCTTCAATAATATCAATGAAAGTACGTTATCCTGATACTTCGGTATCAACCAATCCAAATGAAACACATTATATTACAAAATGGGTACCTATGGGAGAATTTCCTGCATCTGCATCGGAAGCATTTGGCGACCTGGATTTAGGAGGAGCAGAGATTCCTGATTTTGAATTCAGCTTACAAATTGCAGTTCTCTACAGTAGCTCTGAATCATGGTTAGAATCTGATATCTACGCAGCGAAAGCAAATGTCAATAATATTAAACCGGATGTAGATGAATGGGGACACCCTAGTATCGGATTTCCTGTATTCGTTTCCTTCCCCTTACCTTTAGGCCAAATTATTCTTTGTTCAGATCCATCCATTTTCATCAATCAATACTTAGACAGCGATACATATCCTGATGCAGATATATATGATAATAGGATTTTTGCAGAAAATGTAGTTGATATTATGATGGAAGGCAGAATTGGACAAACCATCATTTTTGATGAGGCACATCTTGCTAACCATCCTCTGTCTCCAATTCTTCCTTTAAGTCTTTATTTGAAAATTTTAGATATGATTACAATGTTTCCATTATTTGCGGGAGGGTTACCAATTATTGCGCTTATCTTATCACGAAGATTCATGCCAAAACGAACTCAAGCCAAACCATTGCTTCTAACTCGCGTTGAACGTTATTATGGTCGTAGTTTTTTCGCAGTGAAAATGCGATGGTTTCTGGAATATCAGCAATATTCTCGTGGATTGGAATTAATTTATCGTCGGCTTAAAAGAAATATCGTAAAACGATACAATCCCGAAACAGAAATCTCTCCAGAAGTAATAGCAACTTATATAGTGAATGAGTTTCCTGGACGATTTACTCATGAAAATATCTCACAAGGCTTAGCAGTTATTGAAAATATTATTGGAATGAGAGCTTATATTACTGAAGATGAATTTCTAAATCATTATTTATTTCTAAAAAATATAGGAATGGAAATTACTTAGTTTAATTAAGAAGTTATTATAATATTATTAAAAAAAGAAGTGGAAGAAATGAGCAAAACCAATGTTAAAGGTAAAGATTTCACAAATGATGAAATAACATTCGAAATGTTGGATGTTGCTGATATTGCTCGAGCATACCAGCAAATTATGGCTGAAATTAGAAAAGTATACATCGGTAGGACTGAAATCTTTGAAATGCTTTGGATTGCCATGTTAACTGGCAAACACGTTTATTTAGAAGGTGTACCTGGTATTGGAAAAACTTACATGGCAAATGCATTTTCTCAATGTCTTGGTACCGAATTTAACAGGATACAATTTACTCCAGACATGCTTCCTTCTGATATTGTAGGTACTAACATTTTCAATCCAAAAACTGGCACATTTCGTCTGAGAAAAGGTCCAATTTTTGGAAATGTCATTCTTGCTGACGAAGTTAACCGTGCTCCCCCAAAAACACAATCAGCAATGCTTGAAGCTATGGGCGAAGGTCAAGTATCGATTGAAGGGGAAACACATCAGCTTGATAAGCCATTTGTTGTTCTAGCTACTGCTAATCCAGTCGAACAAGAGGGAACCTACCCTCTCCCCGAAGCACAATTAGATAGATTTTTAATCAAGGTAGTTATTCATCACTCAACACCAGAAGATGAATTGCGAATTATTAAATTCAAAAATGAACCTGTTCCTGCGACTATCAAACAAGTTGTTTCCCCTCAGACAATTGTAGCAATGTCTAAAGTAGTAAAAAGAGTTTACGTGAATCCAGAGATTCTAGAAATGATTCGTGATATCACTGTTGCTACAAGAACTGATCCTCGATTGGTGCTAGGATGTTCTCCTCGAGGTAGTGAAAGTCTATTAATCTCAGGAAAGGCACGTGCTGCAATACATGCTCGTGATTATGTAATCCCAGATGATGTTCTACTAATGATACCTCATATTGTTCACCATCGTCTTATTCTAAAACCAGAAGCTGAATTGGAAGGAATTACCGCGATAAGAATAGCTGAAGATGTCCGTGATCATATTGTTATTCCAGTTGATCCAGTAGAAGAAGAAATGGCATATGAGGAATACGTAGAAGAAGTTAATGAATAAAGTAAGACAAAATTATCTTTCTATTAATCCTTTAGACAAATAATAATAGCATAATAGGTGTATGATTGGATGCTTTCATCACGAGGCGCTTTTATAGCAATTGGAGGAATTCTACTACTTTCCATTGGATTAAGTGCAAAAGGCATTGGTACAGTCACAACAATGGTACCTATCCTCTTCGGTGGTGCAGGATTAATTCAGCAGACTGAAGGGAATCAAACCGCAGGTTATCCTGCAGGAATGGAATTTCTTGGAATTTTTGAAATCCTAAACAGTTCACCAATTGTAGACTATGGAATGTTCCTAGGAACGATTTTACTTCTTGCAAGTGTAATAGGTTTACCGATTTTTCGGCTTTCCTCCAACACTTCTCTTATCAAAGTCACAAGAACTGTTGATCGAGAGAAAGCTTTCGCTGGAGAATATGTTCATGTCACAGTGAAAGTAGAAAACACAGGAAAACGCCGTATGGATTTCCTGGAGATTTATGACGCGATACCTGATATGTTTGAAATTGTATTAGGAGAAAATTTTATCATTACTCAACTTTCAGGAAAAGAAGTAAAACAATTCTCCTATATCATCAAAGTAAGTACTCGAGGAGTTTATAAGATAGGACCTGTAAAAGTTATTATTCATGATCGATTAGGTTTTTACTTCGAAGAAGATGTAAGACATTTCTATACTGAAATACTATGTTATCCTTCTTATGAAGATATCAGGAGAATGGAAGCTTTGAGTAAACGCCGACAACAAGGAAAAATGTTTGGCGCTCATCGAACAAAACAAAAAGGAATGGGAGATGATTTTCACGCACTAGCTAAATACTATCCTGGAGCTCCATTCAAATCTCTCGATTGGAAGGCTTTTGGCAAAACAGGGGAACTTATGGTTCGAGAATTTGAAGCAGAAAAGAATATTCGATTGGTTGTATTTCTAGACCATAGTGGCAGTATGGGAGCAGGAATTCCCTATAATACAAAATTAGATTTTGCTATTCGCTCTGTTATGTTAGTAATGAAAATGGCCGAAGAACGTCAAGATCTTGCCGGTCTTATTACTTTCGCGGATAGACCGACATCTTATCTACCTCCAGGAGGAGGAAAATCATCCTTTTTTCAATTACTAGAAATTCTTGCTTTAGTTGAACCACAAGGACGATCAGACCCCTTAGCAGCCGTAGATTATGTTATGCAGCGATTACCACGAGCTTCTTTTTATATTTTTATAACAGATCTCGAATCATCTGATTCAGAGATCTTTACAGAAGCAGCAAAACGTGCAAGATCAACGAAAAATAATATTACAGTCATTTCTCCATTTGGTCCATTATTTGAAACAAAAATAACTGATCTTACTACAACAGAAAGAGCAATTGCAGAAGCCATATTTGAGGAATATCTTGGATATAGAAAACAAGTAGAAGACAGATTAAGAGGGTTAGGAGTAGAAATCATTAACGTTGGACCAGATGATATATTACCTAACGTAATTAAAACATACATGCAAGGTAAAAAAGCAGGAAAAGGATCGGTGTGATGATATGCCAGCAGGACAAAAAGTAGCCCTTTTCTTCCGGATGTTATATTTATTCTTATTTATACTCACCGCTCTTTGGCTCTTCCTCTATTCATTCCTTGATATAATTGGAATAGATCCGTCATTTCTTGTTCTCATAGGTCTCGACCCTGTATTTGATCCTTCATTGTTTGATTTTACTCAAGTTCTAAGTATCATTGAATATCTTATGTTACTTGTACAAGGAATAATTGGAGGACTTGCAGCATTAACATTCTCTATTCTTGCTGTATTAATTAATTCGGTGTCAACAGTTCCTTTTATAAGCGATATGGCTAATGCAGATTATCTTTCAGTGTTTTCAACCATTCAAGAATTATCTAATCCTTCAAATAATTTCTTTCCTCATTCAACCATTACTAATCCAGCTACTATCATAGAAGATTTTGGGAACTTTCTTGGAGCAACAACAATTCTCACTCTCATGCCTATCACGTTTTTATCAGGATTAGGATTTTTGAAAGATGGAGATACAAAACTAGCTATCTATTCTTTTCTTGGTTTTCAAATTATAATTATAATAGCAATTTTCACTGAAAAAATTCTAATTTCTACTTCAATTGATTCCTCCAATATCTTTACAATGATTTTTAGTCCACTTTTCTTCATGGGATTCATGTTATATCTTTTATTAGAAATTGCTTTCCAGACTTCTTACACCTTAAATATTCTTGAACCTATGACAGAACGAGAAAAACGAATTAAAAAACATCTAAAACGAATTCGAACTTATGTACCTGTTTCTGAAGAAGCAGAAACAAAAGCTCAAGAAGCAGGAGTAAAAAGTGTACAATCAACCAAGTTTGGGCTACTTGCATCAAGTTATCTACGAGAGATGGTGGAACGACGTGTTTTCAAAAGTGGGGAGGAGGTCATTGATTCGAAATCAATGATGAGACTTCAATCCTATTTAACAAATTTAAATCAAACTGATCCTCTTACAGATCAAAAATTAGCTGCGAAAACTGCCCAACCTGATACTTCAGCTTTAATCAAACACTTTATTCCTACAATGATAATTCGTGTTATAGCAGTTGTTTTTCTTTCTTATATTATAATGTCACCACAAGGAATAATCGATGTATTCTTCGCTAGAGCATTTCCTGCACTTCAACAAAGTCTAGAATTGAGCCAACCTGAATTTCGTACAATAGCCATTCTTAATATTACATTGATTTTTATATTGATTAGTGTAATTCTTCATTATTTAAGCAGTGGACGAACTGGTAAGGTTTTACTGAGAGTAGTTCAACAAATTGATACTCTAGTCGATTTCGAAAGATCAACAAAACCAATTCAAACACCAGGCGATGCAGGTGAAGAAGAAGAAAAAGAAGAGGAAGGAGCTCCGACCGACGCCGAAGAAGACATTTCTTGAACAGTTCATTGAGGTATGATATTTGCCAAAATTAGATCCAGAAAGTAACGAAGCACGTAAATTAATGGTGAAGAATATTAAAGGTTACATTAGTTATGAAAAGCAAAGTAACCGAAAATATACTGAAGCAGCTTTGATTAAATACCTAGAAACCCGTCTTTCTACATGTTTAGATGATATTAAAAAAATTCAAGAAGCTGCGCTAATGAGTCAAATGATAACAACATGGTCGGATCTGGATAGATTAGTTTCCAGTTTTACAGATATTAAATTTCTCATAAAAGCAACAGAATATGGGATAAGTACATTTTTCGACTCTAATGTTATCAAAGAATTTGATCTCAACTATTTATACACTTTGGAAAAAACAATACTAGATATAATTGGACGATTAGATGATAAAATCAATCGCTTTGATGATTCTATCGAGAGTGGAATGCTTTCAGATAGTAGCCGTTTAACAAATGAAATATTGGAAGATCTTTCCGCGGTTAGGGATGCATGGGAAGAACGGCGAAAACTAATAACTGACTTTCAAAAACTTGGTTTAGTATAATTTTGCCTTTTACTACTTACTAAATTGAATTTTAGTTTTAGAACTTATCCCCAAGTACAGAGAGCTAAAATCAGTATATCGATTTAAAATAAATCTAAAAAAAAAATAGAAAGAAAAAAGAAAAAGTAAGCTGTTTTAGCTTATTTTTGATGATATTTTTCTGCGATAAGTGCTAGACCTGTGGCTAAAATGGCACCTAATCCACAGATTAAGAAAGCAGGCATATAGGAAGCACCAGTGATAGTTGTAGATGTACTCTTTACTACTTCAATAACTATTCCAGGAATTAATGCACCAAGAATTCCTGCTACTCCGTAAGCTGAAAACATGAAACCATAATTACTGCCTACATTTTTTGTACCAAAATAATCTGCAGTTGTAGAAGGAAACAAAGCAAAATTTCCACCAAAACAAAGACCTATTACGCATGCAATCACCGTTAAAATTAATATTTCGGTCACAAAACCAAAAGAAAGCATAGCTAGAGCTAAAACTCCAAACATAATAAGCATTGTAGGAGCTCTATTGATTTTATCAGAAACGGTTCCCCAAAATATTCGACCACCTGCATTAAAAATTGCTAAGATTCCTACGATAGAAGCAGCCATGGTATCATCTATTGAGGTATTCGCAGCTTGCAAAAATGTTTTTAGAATACCGAGAGTCATTAATCCTGCAGTTGCTGCGAGTACGAACATTGTCCACAATAACCAAAATTGAGGTGTTCCTAACATTTCTCGCCATTCATAATCACGACCAATACCACTAGCCATTGGGGCGGGAGGTTCCCAACCGATTGGTTTCCAACCTTTTGGGGGATTTCTTAGTAATTGAGCACCTATTACAACTGCGACAAGATAAATCACTCCACATACAAGAAAAGCAAAAGAAATATCGCTTTCAGCAATTTTACCTGCAACATCTCTTGAAATTACCCTAATGAATAAGGTTTCTACCCTAGCAAAAATCAAAGCTCCTGCTCCAAACCCTGCAACTGCAATGCCAATAATTAGACCTTTCCTGTCAGGGAACCATTTAACAAGTGCTGCAATAGGACACACATAAGCAAGACCTATACCAGCACCACCAATGACACCATAGGTGATAACAACCCATAATAATGTAAGAAAAGGATCGGTTTCAAAAAATTTAACACCAGTGGCGAGTATATATCCAATACCAAGTAAAATTCCTCCCATTGTAGCAACTCGACGTGGTCCTATTTTATCCTGCCACTTACCTGCAAATACCATAGAAACTGCAAATGTTGCAAGACCTACAGCAAAAGGTAATAAGCTTTCAAAAGTACTAAGGTTGTACGGGGCAACTTTAAGGGATGTCTGAAAAATTGACCATGCATATATCGAACCAAGACATAATTGTACGATCAATGCACCAATAACAACCAAATAGCGGTTGAAAATTTTATTAGAAGCTTCTGTCAGTTTGATCACCAGATAGTTTAATATAGATGAAAAATGGGGCTATTTTGTGTGCTTTCAGCCCATGTATGCGTGAAAAAAGATGAGTATAAAAAGGTAAAGGACTATAGATTAAATTATATTTACAATTCAGTTGTAAGTTGATGAAAGAAATCTGGAATTTCCTATGTATTTTCAGATTATACATTGAGTATTACATTTCAATTACAAACTAAGAAATAAAGTACTTAATATTTTTTCAATTCCCCTAGATTCAGATTATAGGGCTTTGAAAAACTCTGTATATATCTACTACAGTCAGTGATTTAAGAACTATAAGTTGTTTTATTCTATAAATGTAACTAAACTTTTCTGGGCGATATTATGTCAGAGCTTACAGAAACTGAGAAAGAAAAAGCTAAAAAATATTATCCGCTTCCTGAATTAGCGGAGAAAAGCCATATTTCAAATATGGATACTTATTTCAAGAAATGGAAACATTCTATTGAAAATATGGAAGAATTCTGGGCTGAAGAAGCCAAGAAGATAGAGTGGTTCACACCTTACGAGAAAGTGTGGCAACCTCCAACAGGCAACAAAGATGAATTTGTAGGAAAATGGTTCATTGGTGGAAAACTAAATGTAACCTATAACTGTATTGATCGGTGGGTTAACAAAGGTTATGGGGATGAAATAGCACTCATTTGGATGGGAGAAGATGATACAGTCAAGAAATTTACCTACAAAGCTCTTATGGATGAAGTTAATAAAGCAGCCAATGCTCTGAAAGAACTAGGTATTAAAAAAGGCGATCGTGTTTGTATTTGGCTCCCAATGATTGAAACTCTTGCTATTGTTATGTTAGCATGTGCTCGTATTGGAGCTATTCACTCGATTGTATTTGGAGGATTTTCAGCAGAATCGGTCAAAGACCGTATTAACGACTCCACATGTAAAATGTTAATTGTATCAGATGAAGTTCGAAGAGCTGGTAAAAACAGACCTATGAAAAATAATCTGAAGGGTATTATTGAAACCTGTGATTCAATTGAGACGGTAGCAGTTATCAAGTTAACTGGTGGAGATGTGTATGAATATGAAAAAGATGCTGATTTCTTAGCTATTATGGAAAAACAATCCACTGAATGCGAAAGCGAACCAATGGATGCAGAAGACACATTATTCATTTTATATACGAGTGGTACAACAGGAAAACCAAAGGGTGTCGTTCATACTACAGCTGGTTATTTAGTTTTTGGGGTTTCAACTAACTATTATGTTTGGGATTATTCTTGTTTACTTAATCTTAAAGGTGAAACTGCAGCAAACCGAGATGTTTGGTATTGTACTGCAGATATTGGTTGGATTACTGGTCATACACAGATTATTTACTCCCCTCTGAGTTTAGGATCTATTACTGTCATGTATGAAGGAGTTCCTACCTGGCCTCATGGAGGTCGTTTCTGGGAAATCTGTGAAAAATTCGGTGTTACCCACTTCTATACAGCTCCTACAGCAGTCCGTGCTCTGATGAAATTAGGTGATAAAAATGTCACAAAATGGAATCTTGAAAAAATTAAAATGCTAGGAACTGTTGGAGAAGTCTGTAACTGGCCTGAATGGATCTGGTACTGGAAAGTTGTTGGAAAAGGAAGTACTGGTGATAAACCTGTTGGTCCCCCAATTGTAGATAGTTATTGGCAAACTGAGACAGGATCCTATATGATGGTTAATTTAGGTGCTGTTACTCCTATGAAAGCAGGATCTTGCACATTTCCATTCTTTGGAATAAATCCTGTCTTATTAGATGAAGAAGGAAACAAAATCACAGAACCAAATAAACAAGCTTACTTTGCTTATGATAAACCTTGGCCGGGTCTCATGAGGACCGTTTACGGTGATCATGAACGCTTTGTGAGTACTTATCTTAGTCAATTCCCAGGCCATTATTTCACAGGCGATTATGCTCAAGTCGACTCTGAAGGTTACTATTTCATCCTTGGCCGATCTGATGATGTTATTAAAGTCTCAGGTCATCGTCTTGGATCAGCGGAAGTTGAAGCTGCAATCAACTCTCATCCAAAAGTTGCTGAAAGTGCTGTTATCCCTTATCCTCATCCTGTTAAAGGAGCTACCATTTTCGCTTACATTACTTTGATGAGAGATGAAGAAGCAAGTGATGATCTTAAGAAAGAGATCCAAAAGCACGTTCGATCTGTCGCAGGCCCCGCAGTCTATCCTGAAATAATCATGTTTGCAGGAGCGGTTCCTAAAACACGATCAGGGAAGATTATGCGTCGAATTCTAAAGGCCGTGGCTGAAGAAAAAGATATCGGTAACACTATGACCTTAGCTAATCCCGAAGTCGTAGAAGAGCTCATTGCCCGTCGTAAAATGATGGGTGAAGTTCACTTCTAAATTCATCTATTTCCTTTTTTTCTTCTTTTTTCTTTTCTCCTTTTTTTAACTTGACTCATAATCAACCTTTTTCATTATACTAACCATTATCGATTTTTAACTTTAATTTCTGACAATTTAACCAATTTAATTTAGAATTTTGCTCGAAATGTATATCGATGAACTATCTATTCTCATTCAATCTCTTGAATATTTAGGAGATAATAATTCAAATTCCTTTATTGATTTTAAAGGCATAGAGTAATAATGCAATGCAGGTAGATGAGCCTTGTCTAGTATTCCATTTGGTAATCTTTCTTTTTTTCAGTTCATCAGTATTGGGTTATTTGGTTTTGTTTTCGGAGTGTTTGAAATGACAACAAACCTCTTTTATTTAATAAATAGAAATTATGATCTTTCAAGAAAACAACACAGCAAAGAATTACCTTTGAATGCTACAAATGCCCAAGTTGTCCACAAAGTTATTCAAATGCTCATTTTAGGAGTAATCCTTTTGATTGTCAGTTTTATTTCCAGCATAACGCTACCACAATTTTTTGTTGTTGGAGCAGCTTTTATTTTAATGAATGGATTGATCGATTATGTTAAATATAGAAAAAACTATATAGTTATGATCTGGACTCTCATTTCTATTATAGCTTGCACTTTCTCCCTAATTCCACCTGCTTAAACATAGAATACATGAAATGCTATTATTCAATTTGTATTAGTGAATGCAAATTTGTTAATTAATTAACTCTTAATTGATGTCAATTCTTCTTCGAGAAAGCTTAAAATTTGTTTTAGGGTACTATTTTTTAGTCTAAATACTTTAATTGAGCTTTTTTGCCCCGCTTCTAAGATCACATCAGTTTGAAACTTTTTTCGTAACAATCTGATAAGTTTTTTATTTGCTTTCCCTCTAAGAGGAGGAGCTGTAATTTTCACAATAAGCTGTTCTTGATCAAACTCAAATTTATCCTCATTCTGTCTTGTTTTCACATTTACAACTATTATTACATCGCCATTATCGGGTTTTAACCAAGATCTCTCTAGCACCTTAGTCCATTCTCACTTATTTCTTTTATATCACTAAATAAAACCTTTTGCAAAGTAAATTGTTGCTCTATTTTCACTAGTGCATCCTGTAAACCTTGATTTTCCTCAATCCAAATAAAATTTATAAAATACCGTGCTAAATTACTCGGCCACATACTTTCATTTAGGGGAACACCTAAAGCCATTGAAACTCGCTTTTGAAATCTATTTACATATTGCGAAGAAGATTTCCTTCCTATTTCTTTGATTACATCTACTGAAGTTTTTGATGACCAAAGAATAAAGAAACCTCCTTGATCAATAGAGAATCCATAAATTAAACCCTTTTTAACCCCATTTATTTCAATCTGGCTACCTATTAGATATTTGAAGGTTTCTGGAATCGAATGATAGTACACTCCTGTTTTAGCAGTGATTTCCTTTGAAACAGTGAAAGCAGCTGATGGGAGTATAGTATAATAAGATGTTAGAATTTCATGCGGTGATATTAACAATCTTTCTTGGTTATTTATTAACCATAAACTTTCAGGTGAGAAAGCCTCACCTTCGCCGATATTTAACTTTTTGGCAATACTGAATCTTAAATTAGCTAGATTTTCTTTCCCTAGCCCATCTAGAAACAGATCTAAAATGTAAGAAGGAGGGATATCTCGTTTAATAATTAAAGATTGCCCAAAAGGTGTGTTTTCCATAATGCTAGCCAAATTCCCAAATTTCGATTTGGCCATACCATATATTCTTTGATTTAACTTGATTGAATTTGTGATACCTCCACCAGGAGCAGGAATCCATGCAGAAACACGAAGTTGAACTAAATTTTCATCTCTTATAATAGGATAATCTGAAGATGAATCAGGAAGATCAATTTCTTCAGTAAATCTTACTTTACTTAGTTGAGGTTTCGCTGGTTTAATTTCAACCCCCATCAAACTAATCCACTTATTAAATAAAGAGGGTTGTAAAGCCATTTCATTAGGAACTTTTAATGCTTTGGCTATTGAAGTTCTTATTTCTTGTGTCGTATTTTGATTTAAATCTAATTCAGTTTGATCAAAAACTGATCTATACTGCTTTTTTAATACAGATAAAGGCAATGATTCCTCCCATACAATAGGAAGGTAATTTTTCCCGCCTATTACAATAGGAGGTCTAAATAATCCTAATGGATTTTTACTCGAATTATAAGCAATTTTTCCTACTAAATTCCAAATAGGATAAGATTTCTTCCTTGGAATAGAATTTATTGGAAGGTCCTGTCTTACTTTTGAGGTTTTTTTAGGAATAGGACCGTGATCTTTTAGTAATGGTTGAAATTTTTCATCATATAAAATTGGTTTAACAACTTCTTCTAAATTGAATATGACAGGATTTTCTTCTGTTATTGGTGTCATTAAAGAATTTACAATGTCAGCTTCTATATCATCAAGTCTTAGCTGATGTTGCAATTGGAAATCTTCTTCTCGACTCTTTTCAGAATACTTTGGCCAAATCTCTCTAAATTTCGCAGTAATGTTAGACATTTCTATATCATCAGACGTCCCTATAAGAGAGGAGGTGAATTTTTCTAAATTAAAATCTCTCAATTTGTTCAATTCTTTCAATCGTGAAACTTTAAGGAAAATTCGATCTTGAAGATGCTTATGTTCCAGAATTAACTGATTTTGACGTGATACTAATTCTGTTAAAACCCTTTTAGTTTCATCTTTAGCTAGTTTTCGCTCTTCCCATTCTTTGACTACATTTTCCATCTGTAAATTGATCTTATCTAACGAGCTATCTATGATTTGAATTTTAGAATCTTGATCTATTAGACTTATCATATCGATTAATGGAACAAATCCATTAGGAGGTTTTCTTGACGACAATTTAATCTCATCGATAGTTTGGATGAAGATTTTTTCGTCAATAACACCTTTTTTACGAAGGGAAATCACAATTTTCTTCAAATTAGATTTATCTGTCAATTCTATATTGTCTCCTGATTTACTGAGACATTATTCTTTCATTAAAAATCTATAAAATACTATTATTTAATTTAGTAGCTTATGGTGAAAGTATTGATTTAAGGAAATGCAGTAGTACGAAGCTTATATTCAATGGAAACTAAAATTATTGCTTTTATTATGCAGATATGCTTCATTTCAATAAAGAATAACTTTTAATCCTTGTAAAAAAAAAGATGATAAAGTAGTTTTGCGCTACTCTTTATTATTTTCCTTTTCTTGTTCATCATCATCACTTATCTTTTCCTGAAGGCTTTCAGGTATTTCAAATTCGAATGGTGGTTGGGTTGTAACAATCACCCCTTCATTTTCAGTGATGATAAATGTATTCTCATATTGTGCTACATAACTTCCCTTTTCATCTGCTAATGGAGGGTAAGCCACAACTCCAGCATTATTCATCAGTTCACGCAAAGCAAATCGTACACGTGATCGATTAAAATTGTCATATGAAGATAACCATCGTTCTGCAAAAGGTAATGTCTTATATTTCTTATATGCTGTCGAATATATTTTTCGTGATACAGGATTTCTCAAAGGTACACGCCTTGGGAGAAGCATGTAAATATATCTATTGCCAGATACCTCATGTACACTTCCCGTACCAGTGGAAGCAAAAGTTTCTAGTGCATATACCTCACCTGCTTGCAAAGAAGCTTCTGCAGGGTCATAAGGTACTCCAATATTTGGTAACCGTTTGTCTCCATGTAATTCATACCGACCAAGCTTATGGCCTGATAATTCTCTTATCGGAAGATATCCATAGCTAGTTATCGTATCCTCAATATTCTTTCCTACAACTGAAGGTAATGTTCCTATTTGAATGATTTCCATTCCAGCTTTAAAACCTTCTTCCGCAGCTAATTTAATTCTTTTAACTCTGGGGACAGATTAACTGATATAGCAGTGTCAGCAATATAACCATTCACATGAACACCTAAATCAAGTTTAATAATACCAGTATCAGGAATTAAGTTCTCATCCCCGTGAGGACTTGAATAATGAGCTGCGATATTATCAATTGATACATTTGTTGGGAATCCAAAACCCTCAGCTCCTTTCTCAAGTATCATACTTTCAGTTGTCGCACAGATCTCAATAATAGGTGTACCAGGTTTGATCATATCTTTTACTGTGTATAATACCTCATATCCTATCTTGCCTGCTTTTCGATAATAATAGATTTTCTCCTCTTCAGTAATTCCCTCTTCTGAAGTCCAATCTGTCACATTATTCACCATAATTAGTTTCTATTTCTTTTTCTGAACAGTACAACAGAGAAAATTATCTATATGAAAATATTTTTGAAAAAACTATTATAGGTATTCAATTGATATATGCGTGATTTTATAATTTCTAGCTCAATAAAAAGAAGCATCAACAATATTTGTTTTCTAATCTGTTAGAGGGTTATCAAATGTCTAATGAGATTATCATAGCGAAACTTGAAGAAGTATTAACTTCAACATATTTTCGATCTGGTGATGAAACAGTTGACGCAATTAGTCAATGTGACCTTTTAGGTGAAGAATTTGAAATTATTGAATTCTCAGAGAAGGAATTCTATTTACGGATTCTCCAACATCTGCGGTATTTTTTCAACGCAGAATTTATGTATCTTAGCAAAAAGGTAGAAAAAGGATTAAAGTCCTATCAGAAATTAATAACAGCGATTGGAGAGACTCTTGCTGAATTTCCCAATTTATATTCTCGCTGGCAGTATGATATTGACCGATTACTACTACGTATTGACGCAAGAATCCAAGATTCAAAAGCACAAATCGCGCAAACACAGGACAACCTTGTAGAAGCTGATCTACTTTACACGGAAACAATAAATCGATATAATAATGAACTAGAATTTGAACAAAGTAATAATGATTATGATCATTATTTTAATTCACTTGGTAATATCTTTCAAGTAACTGGTTTCCTTTATCATTTACGAGGAAGAAAAACTAATAATCGAAAGGATCTCTATGAGGCTCTTAAGAATTTAAAGAAAGCTAAATTTCTCGGCCAACCAAATTTAAGTTCTAAATTAGAGGAAATCCGTAATGATACGATATCTTTAATTTTAACAAATCTTGAGATTCAAGCAGAAAAATTCTTCAATAGGGGATTATTAGAATCTGAGAAAGAACGATTTACAGACGCGAAAATCAGTTATCAAAAATCTGCCCAAATATTTCGGTCATTGAATCATATTCAACCAAGCATTGAGTACGAATTACAAGAACAAATTCAAATCTCATCCTATTATGAAGCATTTGCAAAAAGTCTAATGATTAATGATGCGAACGAAAAAGCATCTCTCATATTCTCTCAAGCAAACCGAACTTTGCAAATGGTTCTTCAAAAAATATCTAGCGATGCTTTACGGCAAAATTTCGAACCTCAAATGATTTATTTTCAAGCAATGCAATTATTCTGCCAAGCTGTTACTGAGTATGATAAGCTAATAGAAACTGCTCCAACTCATTTTAATGAAGCTAAAACAATGTTGGAAGAAGCAAAAGCAAAAGCTGAAGAATTAGATAACTTACCCTTGGCAAAAAATTGTCAAGATATTTTAAATAAGCTCAAATCTTATCTGGAAATCGCTGATATGATGTTTCAAGAGGAAGGAATAGTGCAAGAAGATTTAAATCTAACACCGACTACTCCCGAACCAACAATAGAACCTACTCCCGAACCAATAATAGAACCTACTCCCGAACCAATAATAGAACCTACTCCTGAACCAATAATAGAACCTACTCCTGAACCAACAATAGAAAAGGAGAAAGAAAAAAGAAAGGATATTGAAATATCAGAATCATATACCGATAAATTCGAAAGTATGGAAGAAGAGTAAGTTAATCGAAATTTAAACTAAATCTGATTTCAATTGGGTTAAAATCACATAAGCTTCTAGTAAAGGAATTTGTAAAAGTTTAGCCAATTCATCAGGATGAATATTTGGTTCCTGAGGTAGAATTTTCTGCCGTGTCCATGCCATATTCGAAGCGAATCCTGAAATTCTAGCCATTAGAGGATCTAAAAGGTCTATAATCTCCTTTTTACTGAGTTCTTCAAGCAATAGAACTTTTTTTCTTCTTTCAATGATTTTAGGAGTTGTTTTTCGTTTTTTTGAACGAATTGGTTGCTTATTCTTACTATCCTTTTCTATAAAGTTTTCTAGATCCGACATCCTAAAACCCTCAACAAGAATTTTCTGCTAAGGTTTTAAAAATTTTATTAATGAAAAATCTTACATCAGAAGGCCATTATTTAGTTTATTGAGATTATTATTTTGTAGCTCACATAGGAAATGAGTGACTCGTTAGACCAAAAAACTGCACCCAAAACTGGTGGAGTTAGACTCCTTATTTTAGACTTATTAAAACTGCACTATCCTTCTATTATTTCTTTTACAACAGCTTTAGATCAGATAGATGAAATAAAAACAGTTAACTGTAGTTAACTACGCTTTGGCTGAAGTAGATGCGAAAACGGGGAATTTATGGGTAGTAATCGAAGGTTCAAATTTGGATTATGCCCTAATCTCTAAAACATTTAGTGTTTGCATGGATCCATTCACTCAATTGACCAAGTTATTTCTGGAAAACGAATTGTCGAGGCAATTGAAACACCTCAAGATTGATCACGGAATATGTTTTTCTATGAAAACTCGAATTGAAGTTTACTCTTCCCTAGTAATCTCATGCAAGATACTATTAACCCAGTACTTTATGATACACTATTTTGGATAATAATATACAGGAAATTTCAAACCTAAATCAGATAATGCACAACCAAAAAGAAAAACTACAATGAATCTTTGTGGCTGTTTTCACTAACGAGATCTTATTTCTATAGAATCTTTGGAGAAGCCTTCATCAACTAGGATAGGAACAACTAGATGAATAAAGTTTCCTTGTAGTTCAATTCGACCATCTTTAGTAGTACCACCCGTGGCCAACTTCTTCTTTAGACGTTTTGTAATGCTTTTCAAATCAATATCTTTGGATAAACCAGCAATAACAGTCACCTCACGTCCCCACTTACGTTTTTCAATGTATACGCGAATAGAAGTCTGTTCTTCACGAGCAAGATCTTTACACATGCACAGCTCTATCGGTAAGCCGCATGTTCTACATGTATCACCCATTTTGTTATATTAACCTCAAATTTTATGTATTAGCCTCAAATCTTAAGCTGATCTTTTTTTATTCTTAAGAAAATATAAACCTATCGAAAACCAGAGATGTCATAACTTTCTTTCACACTTGTTCCCTTTTGTATCTAGACGTCCAAAATAATTCAATCAGTCTTTAATCTCTTGATAATAGGAGGTCTCTTCTTTAACAAGATTCTATGACCGCAAATAATACATCTAATACCTGGTAAGGTCTCTAATTCTGCAGGATCAATTTCCTGATGGCATTTTTGGCATAAATAGGTCGTCATTTTTACAGCCTACAATTCTTCTAATGTTTTAACGCTGTGATAATTTGCTTCTTAATATTTATTCATCCTGAATTCTCATGAATTACGTATAAGATTTACAATGAACGAAGTGATTGAGTTTTTTTTTTTATTTGAATGATGAATAATCAAAACCTGCTACAAAGGTCTTTTCAGGTTGGAATTGATATAATCAGCTATCTCATCTGTATCGGTGCCAGGACCAAATAATCCCGTTATACCAATTTTCTTTAGTTCAGGAATATCTATATCAGGAATGATTCCTCCAGCGATAACAAGAGTATCGTCAATCATTTTATTCTTCTCCAACAATTCCATGATCCTTGGAAATAACGCCATATGCGCTCCACTCAAACTTGATAGTCCTATTACATCTACATCTTCCTGTAGAGCTGCTTCAACTATTTGTTCTGAACTCTTATGTAATCCTGTATAGATTACTTCCATTCCAGCATCTCTTAAAGCACGAGCAACCACCTTCACGCCCCTGTCATGTCCATCCAGTCCAGGTTTTGCTAAAAGTATTCTTATTTTACGTGTCACATTCATCATCTCTACGTATTTCAATCTTTAGAATAATTGATCTCCTTTCCATTCTCCAAACACTTCTCTTAGTACATCACATATTTCCCCAACTGAAGCATATGCTTTAACCGCTTCTAAGAAATGTGGCATTAAATTATCTGTTCCACTTGCAGCTAAACGAATCTTTTCTAGTGCTGCTTCTACTGTTTTTTTATTCCTTTCTTGCTTTGTTTGATGAAGACGAGCAATTTGACGTTCAGCTATATCTTCTCCAATGGAAAGAAGAGGTACTTCGATTTTTTCATTTTTGTTATATTCATTTACTCCAATAATTAATCGTTGTTTTTGTTCTATCTCCTTCTGATACTGATAAGCAGCATTAGCTATCTCTTGCTGGAAGAAACCTTTTTCAATAGCTGGGATGACCCCACCTAGTTTTTCAATTTTCTCGAAATATTCTTCTGTTTTCTCCTCCATGTCATTTGTTAGTGATTCAATAAAATAACTACCAGCAAGAGGATCAATTGTGTTTGTAACACCACTTTCGTGAGCAATAATCTGTTGTGTACGAAGAGCTATTTCAACGGCTTCTTCACTAGGCAATGCTAACGCCTCATCCAATGAATTTGTATGTAAAGATTGCGTACCACCCAATATTGCAGCTAAAGCTTGAATGGTTGTTCTAACAATATTATTATTTGGTTGTTGAGCTGTTAAAGAACAACCTGCAGTTTGAGTGTGAAAACGTAACCATAAGGAGCGTTGATTTTTTGGATTATATTGTTGAATATGTCGTGCCCATATCCTACGAGCTGCTCTGTACTTTGCGACTTCCTCAAAAAAGTCGTTATGACTATTGAAAAAGAAAGAGAGTCGAGGGGCAAAGTCATCGATATCCATTCCAGCATTAATCGCCCATTTAACATACTCTAATCCATCTACCAAAGTAAAAGCTAGTTCTTGAACAGCAGTTGAGCCTGCTTCACGAATGTGATAACCTGATATTGATATAGTATTCCATCGTGGAACAAATTCAGAGCAATACTTGATTATGTCGGTAATAATTCGCATTGAAGGTTTCGGTGGAAAAATATATGACTTTTGTGCAATAAACTCTTTTAAAATATCATTTTGGATAGTTCCACCTATTTGATCTGGCCGAATACCCTGTTTTTCTGCTACAGCAATATACATAGCAAGGAGAATTCCAGCTGGAGCATTGATAGTCATTGAAGTAGTAACTTTATCTAGTGGGATTCCATTGAATAAAATTTCCATATCTTTCAGAGTATCAATCGCAACTCCAAGCTTCCCAACTTCGCCAAGAGACATAAGATGATCAGATTCACGACCATATATTGTAGGAAGATGAAAAGCGACACTCAATCCCGTCATGCCACTTTTCAGAAGAAATTTAAATCGTTCATTGGTCTCTTCAGCACCACCAAAACCAGCAAACTGACGCATTGTCCATAATCTGCCTCGATACATGGTTGGTTGGACACCACGTGTGAAAGGAAATCCTCCAGGATATCCTAAATCACTAAAATAATTCCAATCACTAGGAAGATCAGTTTTATCATATATTCGATTAATAGTAGTACTTGAAGTTGTCATAAACTTCTGTAGACGCTCAGGATGTTTTTCAATGAGTTTTTTATACTCTATTTCCCATTCTTTCCTCTTTTGTTTCATTTGATCTTTTTCAAGTGATCTTGCATCTACTGAATGCTCTTTCTTTTTGTTTAGTTCTGATGTCAAAATTCAACACCTTTTCGAGCTAAGATATTTTGTTGATAAGGATGTTTTTTCTCGCATACTTCATTATAATAATCAGCGAGTGAAATAATTTTGTCTGTTGCATACCGTCCTGTGAGAATTATCTCGAGCTTCTTAGGTTTTCGCTTTAGAAGTTCGATTACCTCGTCTTCTGAGACTAACCCAAAATCAATAGCTACATTTATCTCATCTAAAACCAGAATATCCCAAGAATCCTTGAATATTGCTTTTTTTGTACGATCTAATGCCGCTTTTGCTTCTTCAAAATCAATTTTCAATGGATTTTTCTTATCGACGAATTCTGGAGTGCCATATTGAATGATTGTGATTTGAGGAATAAGTTCTATAGCCTTTAGTTCTCCGTATTCCCAACCTTTCTTCATAAACTGGATAATTAAAGTTTGAAAATTATGTCCAGCTGCACGTAATGCCAAACCTAAAGCTGAAGTTGTCTTACCTTTTCCAGTACCAGAAATTACATGGATCAAACCCAACTGAGAGGTTTCAGGTATGTCTTTGTTCACTTAAATTCCCACATTAATTTCATATGAATCAACCTAAGGAAACTTATGATTATTTATAGATAATATTCATAATAGAAATTGAGAAAATTCAATGAATGTGTTTAATAATTTCGAGTCAATTACCACGCCCTGAAGGACGTGGCTTGTTCTGTGAGGAACAAGAGTGATTAGTTGATTAGCCATAGAGAAGGAATAGCAATATGACTTACTCTAAGTTATCAGTAAAGTTAAAGAACGTACCTACGAAAACTTCTCTCGTTTGTAGCTCTACAAAGGGTGGTTTAAACAGAGTTGAAAAACTGAGTGATCATCCTAGAGTACTGGCTAATAACCTTGGCGAAGAGAACCCACTCCATAGCAAGATGGAGAAACCGCACTGCAAAAGAATTTGGATATCCTAAAATCGCCATACGTGCTAACCAAACCTTGAAAGTGGTGACATTTATGAACATTGTCCGTAAACAGATGATAGAACTGTTAAAATGCCATTGCACTTTTGGAGTTATCACGAAATACCACAGAATTCGCTTAGGATTAGCTAAATCCCATGTTAATGATGCATTTGTCATCGCTGGAGGGAACACTCAGCTCAGAAGTCAAGAGTTGACAGTCACCCAAATTAGAATAAATAACCGCTCACTTCAAACGAACAGAAAAGGATTCAAACCATCGATTCGGTGTCAACGGTACACCTATCAACCCAACGATTTAGTCTTATATAATCACCTGCTCTGTCGGGTAAAAGGAGTTTTCAATTATGGCAAGTGGGTTAGACTAGTGACATCCAAAGGTTCTATTGTAAATTCTAACCTCAAGAAAGTAAAATTGATTACACATGGGAAAGGATTGTATTTCACCCTTAATTCATCTCCGCCCTAAATGCTGTAGTTATCTTGATAAAAGAAATAAAATACACATTGAACACACATACATCAATTTACTTCTAATCATTTGAATTTTGACATCAATTGGAGGATGAAGTGCTGAAGTTTCTAAACTGTATCATATCTGATATCACTTTTATAGGTATGAGATTATCCTGAATGAATACTTATTCACATTATCTCAATCAGAAAAGATTTATTTCCGTCATTTATTTCTCGTTTTTGACGTTATTTCTATTATTTAAGAAGTTAATATCATTTTTTGGCCTGGCCGATGTAGGATAAATATTTGTCGCTTTTTGACGATAGTAAAATGGTAGTCTCGGCGGTTGTGGTCCGCCATGTCCGGGTTCGATTCCCGGCTTCGGCCCTTTACTTCTATTGATAGATCAAGTTGATCTAAAAGAAAAATTCCATATTAGATAGCAAAAAAAGCGAAGAGATTTCTATGAACTCTCATCAACAACTAGGATTGATTTTGTCTTATGATTATCTCAAACCCACTCTCTGTAATGATCTTATTACTTTATTAGATGATACTTGTTTTACTCATCTATTCATTCCTGAATTATGGGGTCATGATGCTTTCACACAAATAGCTTCAATGGCTAAATATACCACAAATCTAGTTCTAGGGACAGGTATAATGAATCTCTTTTCACGAACTCCAGCAACACTAGCTCAAACCGCAGCAAGTTTATATGAACTCACTGAAGGAAAATTTGTTTTGGGACTGGGCCTGAGTGGTCCTAGTGTAATTCAAGATTGGCATGGTATTCCTTATTATCAAGTTTCTCCTTTACAACGAACCCGTGAATATTTTAAGATTTTAAGATTGATATTATCAGGAGAACGTGTAAATTATGAATCAGGGAAGATCTTTCGATTAAAAGGTTTTAAACTTAGAGGATTTGAAACACCTCTAAATGTTCCTTTATTCCTCGCAGCATTAGGACCGAAAAATCTTGCATTAGCAGGAGAACTTGCAGATGGATGGTTTCCAATCTGGACGTCATTTAGAGAATTACCTGAATTGATGAAGGAATTGAAAAAAGGATTTGAAAAACGACCTGAAAACATCAGCAAAGAAGTTACGATAGCGCCATTCATTATAACATGTGCATCTAATTCCTCAAAAGCAAAATTATTAGTTCAAAAGAATTTAGCATATTATATAGGAGGCATGGGAACATTCTATTTTGAATTTATGAAAAGGATTGGATTTGAGGTTGAAGCGAATCGAATACGAGTAGCTTGGCAAAATGGTGAACGTGAAATTGCTGCAAACAATGTGACAGATAATATGATAGATAGGATTGCAGTCTTAGGAAATCGTGAGGAAATCAGAGAACGCTATAAAAAACTCAGACAACTTGGAATAGATCTCCCAGTCACAATGTTACCATATAATTGTCCTCCTGGGATTGCTATTGATACAATAGGCGCCTTATCTGATTCTTAGATCGATATGAAGTAAATGATGAAAAAAAAATGAATTTAGTCAAAAAAAAATTCATTATGAATCCATGACCGCACTTACAATCGGTGGGTCCTCAGGACTAATTGTTATCAAACCTTTAGTGACAAGATCATTTAACATTTGTCTAAGCTTCAAAGGGTGAGCACCAACGGACATAGCTAGAGTAGAGATATCTAACGTCCCTCCAAGGTTTAGTAGTATAAGAATGGAGGCATAGAGAGGATGGGTGGATAAAAGTCTTTGGGTGTATTCTAAGAGGAGGTTTCTTTCACTTGTTTCATCAAATATTTTAGTCAATTTTTCTTGTAAAGATTGTTGTTCCTCTTCTGCCATTGTTAAAGACTCTTCAAGCCGTGTAACAGTCTTCTTATGTTGTTTTTCAGCTTCCTTATTACGTTGAATTTCATTTTTCAACCGAGATTGCATTTCTTCTAATTCTAAATCATATTCTTGACGTACTTGTTTCAATCGCTGTTGAACGCTTTCTTCTAATTGGCGAGCAAAATAATCTTCTTGTATTTGATAAGTTTCAGCAACAGAAGCTAATGCTTCTTGAATATCCGTTTCATGAATCTTTTCATTTCTTTTTAAAGTGTCAATCAACGCTTCTTTTCCCGCAAGTTCATTAAAAAGTTCTTCTACTCTCTTTTGTTCAATTTTTTCTTTTTCTTCTAGGCTATGAATCTGAGTTTGAAGTCGCTTTATTTCCATCGATTTTTCATTGAGTTCATCTTGATTCTTCTCAAAGATAGCTCTAGTATTATCTCGATTATGTTCAAGTTCAGAAATTTGATCATTTTTCTCTTTAATCTGACTTCTCAGTTTCTGAATCTCTTCATTAATACTTTTTTTTACTTCTTCTGACTCAGGGGATGCTACAACCTGTAGAAATTCAATATTACCTTGAATGATATCACGAATACGACCAAGTGATTTTATAGTAATTCGAGTTAATTCACCATCAACAATTAACTGAGTCTCTTTACGAACATTTTTCACGAAATCATCTAGATCTTGATAACTAAAATGTTGAGACCCTTGAGAAACAAGAGAACTTTTGGCACCTGAAATCACGACTCCTATTTCTTGTTGAACGGTTGTTCTATCCTTTGCCATATCATTAATAAACTCTAAGCCATAATCCTTTAAGTTTTTGCTTTCTTTTTCCATTTAAAGTTCCCCAATTAGTCAGAAACAATAAGTAAGCTAATTTAATCCGAATTTCTAGAATTTATGAATTTATTTATTTCTATTATTGCATTATTCGCGAAAGTGAATTTAGAATCTTCTTTTATTAACTTAAAAAATATCACTTTTTTCAAGAAAGTATTAACACTCTCAATAAAAAAAAGTTAGAGGAAACAAAAATCTAGTATTATCTATTTTAGAGGGATTTAATAGAAATGATTTCAAAAACAGATACAGATCAATATGAAGAATTTAATTTACGATGGAATCTAGAATTATCGATTCCTACTCTTATTGAAGCACTTACCCATCCTTCATACAAATCAGTAAATCCCATTATTTATGACAATCAAAGACTAGAGACTCTAGGTGATGCTGTAATTGATCTTTTAGTTATTGACTGGCTATATCGCCATCAAGCGAAAGATGAAGGAGTATTGACGAAAAGTAGAGCTGAAATTGTACAGAATGAGACGTTATCTAAAATAGGAGAAAAAATGCAAATAAATCAAGTTTTAAGATGTGCATCTGCCTATAAAATTCATCCAAAAGATCTAGCAGATGCAGTTGAATCAATATTTGGAGCAAAATATCGGGAAGGAGGATTGAATTCATGTCAATCTTTATTTCTTTTCCTATTCGAAGATGATCTAACTAGAATCCTAGCAAATGAAGAAAAAGGAATGCAAAAATGGGGTCGAAATGAAA
>JAUUVJ010000266.1 GCA_030589605.1 Candidatus Hodarchaeota archaeon
TATATTTCTAAATTTTTTCGTAGGTTCATAAGCTGCACAATCTACGATTGTTTTATCTATTTGTATTGAAAAAATGACATGTCCTCCCTCAATGTACTCTGGTTTTTCACTAACCCTTCCATGAGTCTTAACAGAAAGATATGGTTTAATTTCATCCCCTCTAAATTCTATTGGGAAATGCACTTTCGTGTGTTGATTTGTCCGAAAAATCATTATTCTTTCTACAGGTTCTTCTATTTTCAATAAGCGCCACATTTCAATTACAGATTCAGAGGTTTCCCCACGAATACCACATAATATCGGATCTGGTCCGTGAGGTGTTATCATGATACTGTTTGACTCATGGTCAACGTTATTGAAGGAAAGAGGTACTTTTTTATCAGCTATTAGAACGGATTCTCTATTTATTTTTCTTTTTGATATCCCCCGATTTTTTTCAATACGGTATGCAATAAATTCATAGGTATAATCATCTCTCAACTGTGCTCCAATTGCGCAACAAGCTCCAATTAACCCTCTTCCCTTCTTTAAGAAGTAAAATTTCACATTGGAATAATTCGTAATTCTTTTCTTTAGATCCTTGAGTGAGATAACATCATATAATGCCTTTAAATAAAGATCACGAAAATATTGGGGAATTGTACCTTGTAATAAAACCATTCCTGGATGTGTATTTTCGTCCTCAATATCTGAATACTTTTTCACAATTAATGCTAATTCCTCCCATAACAATTCAGCATCAGACTCTTCCATTTTGAAATGAATTGCAATCGCTCCATTTCCACGCGTTTTAAAAGGAATATTTGGATTTAGACGAATCAGTTTAGGAAAATCTAAAATTTCTATTCCCCGTTCTAATAGAAGCTCACAAATTAGTGTTCCTAGATAAGTAGTACACATTTGACGATTAGAATCGGTGTCATCAATCCCAAGAATATATTCTGACATTGTTTTAAGATTGATTATGCTCACATTCCTAATTCAGTGATTAATTGTTTTCTGATTGACGCAGAATTTAGAAACTTTTAAGAGAAACTATTGAAAATGTTAACTAAGTAATTTTCAATTATACTGAAATAGAAATAACCTTGTATTTATGGTTTATATTGTTGTTAGAAGATGGTGATGGTTATATATGGCAAATGATGAAGAAATTCTGTTTGAAATCCCCCATTTCAGTCAATACAAGATTTGTATTGTCGGTGACGGCCTGGTCGGCAAAACTCAACTTGTTTCTGTGTTTACAGATCGTTCTTTTGAACATAAACCTACTGCAGGCGCAGATATTTCATTTCTGAAACTACGATCTGGCGATGAATCAAAAACAACTACAGCTATTTTTTGGGATCTTTCTGGCCAAATAGCATTTGATAAGGTAAGGAAGTTATTCTACGAAGGATCTCATTGTGTTGTTTATGTTATGGATGTATCTAGAAAATCAACAGTTCTTTCTCTCCCAATGTGGGTGAAAGAAGTGAAAAAATCCCTTCCCAATACTCCAGCTATATTAGTTGGTAATAAAATTGATTTAAAAGATCAGAGAGAAGTAACTGATGAAACAGGTTTGAAATTTGCAGATAAATTACATGCTCAATATTTTCCCACCTCAGCAGTAACAAATGAGGGTGTTGGAACAGCATTTGCATCTGCAATTCGTAGAGCTGTATATTATCGAGATTCTATAGAGTGAGTCATAGTTGATTCTTTTATAGATTTTTATTATAAACTCTAGTCATTTGCTTATTGTAAAACTACAGTTCTCACGTAACTTCGATTCCGACAAAAATGTGTTTTTCTCCCCTACAAAAACTTTATAAATGGTAATCTGGGGATTGAAGGTTGTAGAGGCCTTCATATGAAATTCCCACAAATCACCAAACAATTTATACAAAATGAGCTTTATAAAGTTTGCGCTGGCTATGATACATCAAAAATTATTGGTAAATACTCCTTTAAGAGTACTTGGCAACCTTATGACATCATCAAAAGGTTAATTCAAGTCTGTTTAGAGCGTACCTCCTTGGAGGACATCTGCTCAACAAACAATGGCCCCTCAGCTGATACAGTTCATAAGCGATGTACTGAACTCCGATTCGACCAAACAGAACAGTTAGTCAATGGTTGGCTGATTGAAGTTGTTTCTCGATTGAAAATTCATCCTAAGACGAAAATTACATTGGCTTTCGATTTGTACAATCAACCATTTTATGGAAACTCTTCTTATGCTTGGGTGACTGGTACCAAACGTAGAAAAGGTACAAACTATGCTATCAGTTATCTAGTGGTAAGTATTGCGACTCAAAACATTCGCTGCCCTGTAGCAGTCCGATTAATGACGAAAGAAAGACTCAAACGAAAAGCAGATATTGTAAGCGAGATTATGGAGGATATTTTTGTTTGGTTACCTGTAAAACGTGTGCTTTTTGACCGAGGATTCTGTCAAGAGAGTATTATTCAACTAGTAGAAGATAGAGGACTGGAATACGTCATTGCTGCGGTTCGACACAGTCGGATCAAACAGGCGGCCCAGACGATTCAGGAAACAGTAAAAACTCTCGCAAGTCAGGCAGGTGTCAACACGACAGATTCTTTGGCATTGGGACGCTGGTTACGGAAGAAAGGGCTAGATACATATCGAATCGAGTATGTATCAACTGGAAAACGACGGAAGCCAGTACCATTAGTAGCAGCGTTTGTACGGACGCGGACTTATTATAAAAATCCCTATAAAAGAGCAAGTTATTGTTTATTCCTATATTTAACAAATACAACGGTCTCTCCACGAACAGTGGTTCGATTATATAGCAAAAGATGGATTGTAGAGACAGATATTCGTTGTACCAATGAATTTAAAGCCATTACAAATAGTACCAAACCCCAACTCCGATTACTTCTCTACGGTTTAGCAATGGTATTCAATGCCCTTTGGATTGTCTATTCCACACTAATTCAACGTTTAGAAGAAAATCCGACCTTTGAAATATCTACAGAAACTCTACTATTAATTAAACAAGTTGATGAATTAGTATGTATTGCACGCTGGTTTTTACGTTTTGTACGTCAAGAAATATTTCATCTGCTATGTTTTCGAGGAGGTGATGCGTGAAAACTGAAAACTAGGGAGATTAAAAAGAAAGCTTACTGCAAAACCATAGAACTTTGACACTCAAATGAGAAAACCAATCATTTGAAACAGAAAAGTTAAGGATATAATAAGAAAATCCGTCGCTGAGAGTTCCCCAGAGACGTTAAACGCTTGTGGAGAGTTGGTAAGACCCATTATTATTAGGCACGACTCTACGAATCAGGAATGAGTTGTTTTTATTGCCAACAATAAAAACCTAGATCTCACGGAACGGTAAATAGATCTCATATTCAAAAAATTTACTCAAACTGATTTAGAAGTTCCGTAATTCGGTTTTTCAGATCCTTTAACAAGTTAGAACTTAGTAAATCGATATATTCAATGACAATATGTCCATTTTTAACACTAAATTTCCAATTTGCTGGATAGGGATCCATAATAATCCCTTTTTTCCCTAATTTTCTTGCTATTTTACTAGTAATTCCAATTATACCTGCATTTTTTTGAATTGGCTCCCCTAAGGCCTCAAATGTCATTAAAACAGGATAATCCCTTTCCATAGATCTAATTTTGGCTACCCCAACGACTTTAGGAATGTTAATTTTCATCTGCAACGATTGAAATTCAAGATCAAAGTCGTCTAAATACTGATCAAAGTCCTGTAATGTGAAATAATGAACTAATAATGCCATAATTTCTCGTGTATAATAAGGTTTAATAATAATAGAGCCTATGTTATTGAAATAAAAACTCCATGCAAATAATACACTAGAACCCCCAGGAAAAAGTCTCGTACCGCTCATTCGTGAACCTAATTTCTTTGTAATAAGGTCAATATTTACTCTAGTCAAGCTTTTACCCTTTGAAAATCCAACAATGCTCTCAACAAGATCAAGACATTGTTGAAGCCCTTCTCTTGAAATTTGATTATAAAACTCTGGAAAAATTATAGCTGGAATTCTTGACATTGTATTTAATATTTCTTTGAGAAAAGAATTCTAAAATGTTTCGAATTATATTTCTTAAAAACAGATAAAACTCAATCTATTCGGTCGATCTTGTTTTAGTTTTTGACATATCTCGATTATCTCTAAATTTTCAAAACTTTCCATGTTCTACAACCTCAAGTGGAAATATAGCCGCTATTTATAAAAGTTTCAAGCTAAGAACATGAGCTCATGTAAGTCCTATATCAATTCCTTTATTCTTAAACCTAGATTTCGAACATAGATCCAATCAGAGATATTGCTATAGAAATAACCGTTATTGCCAATAGAATCATTACACTATTTCTTATTGTAAGATTTTCTGGGTTCTTCTTTCTAAGATTTTGATTTTATAGAATTTAATATCGTTTTACTAAATTAAAGACTGTATTGATTCTTATTTTCAAAAAAAAACAATCGTTCGCTGTTAAAAAAATATTAGGGAATTTTTTTGGGAGGTAATTTATAAAATAAAATTACTTGTAAATGATTTGCTATCCCTTATATTATTCTCAAACCCAATCCCCTGAATCAATTTTATTTGGTAGGTAAGTATTTGTCATGTATCTCCAATCCTTGCTCGCGAGTGCCTGAATCTCAGCTTTTTGGCCAGTATCTAGCATGATTCGGATTTGTTTTTCCCATTGGGGTCGTGATTTGACGAAATCTTCCTTTAACAAGTCATCAGCACGTTTTATATCGTTTTCAGTCATTTTGATTAGAACAGATTTTGAGATCTGATATTCTTCGATATCTGAAGGGAGTAAACCTAACCATCTTATATCTGGAACGGCTAATTCGACACTTTCAAAACTTAATGCTTTACTACCAATGGAATACACTCGTAATATGTCTAATCCATACGGATCAGCATCTAAAAATCCTAATACAGGTATCTTTAATTCTTCATACAATTTTTTTATAAACATACGAGTCGCCATATCAGGTTGACCTGAAGCGGTAATTAAGACGCAAGGTAGATAATTGAAAAACTTGTCTTCTGCTAAATCTTGAAACACAGCATCTTTTTCAATAACTAATACAAATTCTGCATCACTATCAAAATCTTCTACCTGATCTAACATGGGAGTAACAGCATGTCCACCAAGCCCTTGAGTACAATCAATTCGATCTCCTCCTTCCGTGAATGATAGTCTACCAATTACTTTACCTTTTGCTGACGCAATTACATTCAGAGAATTTCGTGAAACACGTAATAATGCTCCAAGATCTTCTATTAAACCATCGGAAACTCTTTGATTACCAAATAGATTTACATCTCGATAAAAAAGATGACGTTTTGTTGCATGTTTCTCTGCATTTAAAATTTCGTTGACATATCTCATAAGTCCAGTTAATTGTACCACGCTTTGGACACTACTTAAATGCCGAAATTGCCGATCAACTACATGACTTCCTAATAAAACCATCCTAGAATTATCATCATACCCCACATTCTCAGAACTTCGAGCAGGTATTCTAAAAGCGGCTTCTTTCGGATTTTCTGCAATTTCGTTAAGAAAAGCTTTTGCAACTGTCTGTAACCGATTAGATGTCTCTAATTGGGATACATTATCGACTTTTAGAACGGAAACTGGTAAATCGACTTCTTCTTTTACAAATAATTTCCTTAATCCTTTCACTTTTGAAAGATCTACAGCTCTTCTAACACGTAGTAGTACTTCTTCTTTTTCAATTAGCTCCCAAAATAGATTTAAGTTCTTTTTTGTCAGTTCTTGATACTTTTTCTCCGTTTTAGGACCAAAATACAAATTAATTTTTTTCGTTTTAAGGTTTAATTCCCTTATGATGGATTCTTTGATTTTTGGTAGAGTAATATCTTTTTCAAGCTGAGTTTTTTGAACTTTATTTGTAAAAGAATAATCTTCTAAAATTATTTTAACAAAACTTTTCTCTGACACGTTATAACCAGCCTCAATCTTTCGTCATATATTTTTCTAAACGTCCTAGGGTATCAGATTTTCTTCGAATTCTTACATTGGATTTTATCTGCTTTATTTTAGCTGCTGATAATCCATATACACCTTTCAAATCA
>JAUUVJ010000421.1 GCA_030589605.1 Candidatus Hodarchaeota archaeon
TCTATCAAGCAAGAAGGGGCCTAATGATTCAAACTCAATCTCTTTCAATTTATCGAAATCAAGGTTGTAATATTTCATATGTATGCAGCTCATACTAATTTTTCCTACCTTCTTGCCTCATCGAATTTAAGTATTACGATTGGATTATTTAATAACTAATAGATTAATTGCGGCGATATTTATATACATTGTCAAACGCAGAATATCCCCATTCCTAGAAAAAAAAGAAGAAATATTGTTATTATTGAGTATAAAAAGGTAAAAAAAGAAAGAATGCTAGAATAACCTAAAGATGTTTTTTTGATCTTTAAAATAAGTTTTCTTACATTATTAATATTCTAAAACTGTTCGTTACTATTTTCTTTCATGAATATAGCCATGGTTTTTGTTGAAATCTCTAATAATTTTAATCGTCCTATTTGATTCTCTTGTAAATAGTTTGTTGCTATTAATTCTCTGATTCGCCTTCGAGCAGTCGGTCTTGTCACCTTCAAATGCTCTGTAATCTGTTTATAAGAAGGTTTAACTCCCATAGTATTGTTTTTATAAACGTAACGAAGAATATCAAACAACTCAGCAGGAATCTCACTAAGAAAACAGGGATTGACTTCTCTAGTCTCTTTTTCAAGTTTTTTCAATTCTAATGAGGAGATTGTATTTTCATCTAAGGAAAGAAGGATAACTATTCCACTTAGTATTGCTATCTCTCGTAAGCTAAAGATAAATTTGATTGTTTCTTCAAAGCCATTCAGCGAAATCAAGTAATCTAAACGATCTATTAACACGACACTTCTAGGAAGTAATGTTAGTAGATTGTTTTCTATTTCTTGAAATACTGAGAAATTTTTTTCTAAAGTGGTTTTTGCAAGCCATTTGAATTCATATTCGTCCTTAATTACCTGTCTAATTTCATGTTCAGGTGTCCTAGAAAAAATCAAACCATCATAACCTATTCTTTTGAGGTCTTTGAAAACCTCTTTTGATAGAAGCGGTGTTTGTTCTTTAATGAGATAGAGGGATCCATCGTCGATTTTGAATTTGAGTAATTCTTGCTTCATTTTGTTTTCTAAAAGTTTATTTTTTGTATTATCTCGCCAAATACTTCCTAATTGAAAACCTCTCTTTGTTTGGATCAGAAAAGTATTAGACTGAATATTTCTGTACCCATTGAATTGATGTTTAATGTTGCTTTCAATAGGTGTCAAAAGCCAAGGGCTTTCGCCTGTTTTGAGGGTTTTTTTGATTCTAGATTTTCTGAGATACCTTGATTCTGCGGAATTCATATGATTTGGAATTAATATATCTTGAACCTCCCATAATGGTTTACCAAAAACCTTTTCAGGAGAAAGTCCAGTTAATTCCTCCATAGCTGGATTCCATTCAATAACGCAACCCTTTTCATTAGTAAGAATAATTCCATCCTTAGAATTATTAAGGATTCCATTACATTGTAGTTCATTCTCTATTCTCGCAGTTTCAGCTAATTCTAATTGAACCTTGGTTCTTTTGTGCTCTGTGATATCTTCAATCATTCTCATAATTGATATAGGATTATCCTGCTTATCCTGTATGATTGAAGCAGTTAAATTTCCCCAAACTATCTGATCATCTTTTCTAATATAGCGTTTTTCGATTTGAAAGCTATTTCTTTTCTCTTCAATCATTTCTTGAAGTAATTTACTTTCTTTCATCAGATCGTCAGGATGAGAAAATTGTTTGAAGTTCGTTTCAAAAAACTCATTTGAAGTATATCCTAAAAAATTCTGAAGTGCTTCATTTGTCTCATATGGAACGCCATTCATGTCTGTTATTACAAACCCAATAGCAACATTTTGAAAAATTTTCCTAAAGCAGGTTTTGTCCTTACACTTTCGACATTCGAGTGCTACTACAACACCATTTGAACAAGTACTAGGTGAATAATTCACCTTTGTTAGATCTCCTAAATTACTAAAGTCTTTTGTTAGCTTTTCAATTGCCATGAGGCTCACCCCTGAAGTTTTAACACCTAAATTCGATGTTCTTCAGAATGTGCTACTATTATAGTGTAAGAATTCAATGATTCAATAGTATTATAATTGATTGTGCATATTGGATAAATTTAGTGCTTTTTTTTCCTAATAATGGTTCAGTGAAAATGTTTATCATTTCAGTTCAATCTTTTATATATCATATTGTAATCATAGTATCTTACATATAACCTGATGACTTACCATTTTAAAATACATAAGGTAATTTCTATGGAAAAGTAGGGAAAGAAATATGTTTTCAGTGAAAATTCAACAAAGAATTATTGTTCGAATAGACTTCTTCCTCTCTGCGTTACATCTAGTATTTTTCTATTACCAAATCTTTGTTCGTTGCAGCAACATTAGGTCAATTATTTGCCTTAAGGTTTGTACTAAAACAAAAAATCGCTGAAGCGACAAAAGAGAAGATGTTTGGATAAAGTTAACTATCATGTTCTAAAGAATATGGCTCTTACGAGTCTATTGAACCTCTCAACACCCTAGGAGAATTCAGTTCTCTAATTATTTCATCATTTCAGTATTTTATTATTAGAACATATTTAAGATGAGTCTATTAAAACCAGAATCTTTATTTTCAAAACAAACTTTTTATTAAAAGAATATTTAAAATTCTCTAATAACTCGTAAAACTATTCTTAAGCCCTATCTAATAAATGATAAACTCCTATAAATGAAAAGATGTGACATTTTTGGTGAATCTTGACATAAGTGGACAAGAAGATAAAATCATAAACAAAATTTCTAGTTTTATAAAAACACAAGCCGTTGAACGTGGAGTTGACGGTGTTTTGATTTTATTTTCAGGATACATTGATTCAACAATCGTAGCAAAAATCGCTATTGATGCATTGAAAGAAAAAACAGTCAAACTACTAATCCGCCAAAGAAGGTTTGATAGTGGTAACCAAGAGGAAATAACGAATTCTTCCATCGAATTTCTAGGATTAGATAGAAAAAGTATTGTCCAGCATGATATTGAACCCATGATCGATCAATTAAAATCAGGTGTATACACATCTGGTTCAATTAGGGACATTCCAACAATCTATGAACCCTTAAGTTACAATTTACTTAAAATCACCGCTAAAGAGGATATTCTAGAAAAAACTTATGGAATGATTGGCACAGCAGACACAGAACGAGAGAAGTTAATACATAAAATTGTTGCTTTCAATAAAATTCGTTCACGTCTGCATATGGCTCTAGCATATTTTACTGCTGATCAAGAAAACCGATTCTTTCTTGGCACAATCAATAAAACTGAATTACTAACAGGATTATTCACAAAATGGGGACATGGTCACTGTGCTGATCTAATGCCACTTGGTGATTTGTATCGTTCCCAGATAATTCAATTAGCTGAAAAATTAAACGTTCCAAGTTCAATACGTAACTCTGCTAAGGCTGACCTATTACCTGGAATTAAAAACAAGTACTTATATTTCTTCAATCTAAAATCTTATGAAGTTGATAAAATCTTAATTGATTTAGAAGATGGATTGAGGACTCCTTTAATTAGCGAAAAGCACAATTTGGATCTTGATGCAGTAAAGAAGGTAAAATATTTCTATAAATCAACTACTTTCACAAGAGCCATTCCTTTGATTCCAAAAATTTAGTGCA
>JAUUVJ010000264.1 GCA_030589605.1 Candidatus Hodarchaeota archaeon
ATAAAGACAAAGTAACTTGATTTAAATATTCTGTATTAAAAAGACTTATCAAGTTACATAAAATCTAACTTTTTATATCTCATCGATTAAACTATACAAGGGATAATCAAATGGTTCTAGATGTCGAAATTCGTGAGTATACAGATAATGATTGGGAATCAATCAAACTACTTATTCTTGAATCAAAATACTATGGTCCATCAGTCTTGAAAAGTGAGAAGAAGAGAATAGAATTCTATGAAGAGGTACCTGAAAATGGTCGAACATATGTAGCTCTTGTACCAAAAGAACCTCTCGAAAATGAAAATATTGAACAAAAAGAATCACAAGAACAAAAGAAAGTAGTAGCATATATGGTTACAAATTTCTTTGGTCGTGCTATCTTTCTATTGTCGGTAGTTGTTGCGAAAGAATATCAACAACGAGGTATTGGAAAAAAATTTGTTCAAGTTGCAAAAGATTTTGGTGAAGCAGATCCTCAATATAATATTTTACGGGGTTTTGCAGACGACAGGAATCTAGGGATTCATACTTTTTTACTAAAACAGGGTTTCAAAACATGTGGATATATAAATCACGATTTGAACTTTAATCACTCAACGATTCATTATGTTTTCCATTTGCGTGAAGGAAAAGAAGAGAGTGACATATTAATTTCCGCATAATCAGGTTTTCAGTAATTTATGTATTCAGTTAGTATTAACTTTTTACATAAGTTCATGATAATGCTAGGAGAATGAAAACATAAATTGCCATGCCGAGTAAGTGTATTATAGTTACTGGAAATCCATACTTTAAATATTCTACAAATCCGATCGATATTCCTTCACGGTTAGCCATTTCCATAATGTAGATCCCCTTTACACTACTTATGAGAACAACTGAATCTGTTATATTAACTACAGCGAGTATTGCCCACCAAACAACATATGGACTTGTTTGAGAACTGATCAAATCGATTAAAGGTCTAAGTAAAAATATCAATGGAATGTTTTCAATAATTGATGTGAGTACTCCTAATGTCCAACTAAATACAGTGATTCCTAAAAGAGGTGATATATCAACAATTTGTGTCATGGGATCATTGAGGAGTAAAGGGAGATTGGTTTCTTGGATAAGCCCAGACATAATGAAAATACCACTAAGAAAAAAAAGCATAGGAAAATCGATTGAACGTATAAATTCTTCTACATACTCTGAAAACAATATTAAGACGATACATCCTCCAAAAACACAAATTACATCCACTGAGAAGCCAATAGTAGTACCAATAGCAAAAAAAACTGTTAATCCACTAAATATTACAATTGCTTTGTAAAAGTCCCTCTTAGAATCCACAAAATTCCAAGGATCTATGACTTGTAGTAAACGCTGCAAGTGGAAACCAAAGGAAGTTTCTTTTTCTTTCATTTCTAACATTACACCTCTGTACATGACATATCGAGTGAGAATTATTGTAAGCGCAACCATGACACTTACAAATGGTAAACTGAGCATTAAAAACTCTATATATGTCCAACCTTGCTCTAGTGACACATAAGCAGCGGTATAGGATGCGATTGGAGTTAACATACCAGCAAGATTAGAAATCACCAATTCAAGAAAAAGCATTGGTTTAGGGTTTATTTCTGCTACTTCTGCAATAAGAATCGTTATTTGTGCTACTATGATGAGAGCTAGTACGTTCGTCATCATCATTGACATAAAAAAGACTGCGATTGCTAAAATGACCATTAAAATATCAAAAGAACCACGAATAGATCTTAATATATACAGAATAAAGACTTCGAGAATTCCTGACTTTTTTAACATCTCCATTATCAGAGTAATGCCCATTATCGTCAATAATAGTTCTAAGTCTATCCATTGATAGAGTACATTAAAATTATCCACTAATCCAAAAATCCAAGCAATCGAAAGTGTAATCATGACACCCGCAAGAGTAATAGAAACTTTATTGATCTTTTCTGAAGCAATAACTAATAACACAATTAGAAATATAATAGTTAAAACTACACCAACGCTTATGAATTGTAAATCTTGAGTAATGATAGCAAATTGAGGTAGCATTTAGTAACCACGCGTTGGGGTTGATTTCTTAGTATTAAGTAATCTATTTCCTTATTTTAGATTGGATTCTAATAGTTAAGTCTATAATTAAATATTGAGATCCTGTAGATCAGTTCAATTTTTAGTTGTCAGCCAAATTGATTAAGTTTTAGTTTACAGACTTTGACTGAATTCCTCATAAAAATCAAGTGATTCTGGGTTGGATAATGCCTCACGATTAGTAACTGGAATTCCATGAAGTATATTTGTAACTGCAATTTCAACTTTCTTCATACTGAAGGTATATGGAATATCAGGAGTTTCTACAATTAAAGCTGGGACATGACGAGGAGAAGCTTTGTTTCGTAGACTTATCTTTATGGTTTTTTTCAAAGTGTCTGTTAGTTCTGAATTTGGTGAAAGTTTCACAAATAAAATGATTCGTTGATCCCCTTTCCAAGATTGGCCAATAGCTAAACTGTCTGCTATTTCAGGTATTGATTCAACAATATTATATATTTCAGATGTTCCGATACGCACTCCAGAAGGCTTGAGAACCGCGTCAGAACGACCTAATACTGTTACTCCTTTGGTATCACTGTGAATGATTATATAATCACCATGTCTCCACACAAGTTTTCCCTGAGGTTTGTAAAAATCGAAATAAGCTTTAATATATTTTTTGTTTTTAGGATCATTCCAAAAATAGAGAGGAGCACTCGGAAAAGGAGATTCTACAACGAGTTCTGCTTGTTGATCATAACTTGGATTTGCATTTTCATCATAAGCTTCTACTTTCATCCCTAATGCTCTTACTTGTAATTCTCCAGCATGGAGAGGAAGAATAGGACAGCCTCCAGCAAAGATAGAATTCAAATCTGAACCCCCTGTAATTGAGTTAAAGTGAAAATCTTCTTTTACATCTTTGTACAACCATTCCATTCCCTCAATACTAATCGGAGATGCAGTTTGAGAAATTGCCTTCAGGGAAGACAAATCAAATTTCTTTCTTGGTTGTGCTCCAATTCTAGTTAGATAATGAATATAACTTGCTGAACAGCCAAAGATTGTAATTTTCTCATCTTGAATTAATTTCCACATAGTACCCCAATCAGGATAAAGAGGATTACCATCGTACAATACTATCGTTGCACCAATAGCTAGTGAACAAGTAAGCCAATGCCACATCATCCAGCTCGGAGATGTTATGTAAGTAATGGTATCATTTCGTTTAAGGTCAGTATGGAGTAAAAGGTCTCTCAATTGAGTGAGAAGTACTCCCCCTGCCCCTTGAACCATACACTTTGGCTTTCCAGTGGTACCTGAGCTGAACATAATGTACCCAGGATGATTAAATGGTAGTTGTTCGAAATTTATACTTAATACTTTATCAGATGAAAGAAAATCAGAGTAATGAATAGCTTGAGGTATATTACTGATATTAGATTTAACTTCTGTATAAGGTATTACGACAGTCTTCTCTATTGTAGGTATTCCTTTCACAATCTTTTCAACATTTTTCAGGATAGAAAACTTTTTCTCTTTATAAAAATAACCGTCAGATGTAAATAGAATTCTAGGTTTAATTTGGCCTAAACGATCAAGTACTGCTGAAGAGCCTAGTTCAGAACCACACGAGGCCCACGTAGCTCCTACACTTGTAGCAGCAAGCATAGCTATTCCTGTTTCTATTAGATTTGGTATGTATGAAGCAATGCAATCACCTGGAACAATACCAAATTTCCGTAAAGTAGTAGCTAAACGACCTACTTGGTAGTAAAGATCTTTATATGTAATTTTTCTTGATTTTTTTGTCTCTCCCTTAAAATTGTAAGCAAATTCATTATCTCGAAATTTGAGGAGGTTTTCCGCAAAATTCAACCGTGCTCCAGGAAACCAATCTATTTTAAAAAAATCAGTTGAATCACCATATACTTGATCGTAGTTTTGAGAACTTATTACTCCTCCAAATTCCCACATTGTTCCCCAAAATTCATCCATTTTATCTGTTGACCAATTATATAATTGATGATATGATTCAATGTCAAGGTTATACTTCTTATTAACAAGATTAATAAAGCGAGTCAAATTTGATTGCTTAATAAATTCATCAGAAGGCTTCCAAAGTACTTTTTTTACATCTGACATACAATTACCTCCTATTCCAAGACTGTTAAATTTACTGAATGTATAGGATAAAGTTTAAGTTGTTGAATTTTACAAAGTTGAAGTAGTAACTCTGCAATTTTCGTGCCCAATTTAATGCTTCATTACAAAAGTATAAGTTTTTTCATTGCGAAATTTCGATTCTCTTTAACAGCAAAAATATAAATCCTCAATAAATCAAAATTTGATGATGTTTTTTTTATAAAAACATAAATATATTAATAGCATTAAATCAAAATTTGATGATGTTTTTTTTTTAAAAATTGTTGGAGCGTTTCATAAATGGTAACAAGAACCAAGATTGTGTGCACGATCGGTCCTGCATCAGACAGCGTAGTAACCTTAAAAAAGCTTATTCAAGCTGGAATGGATGTTTGTCGTCTTAATTTCAGTCATGGTAGTCATCCAGATCATCGTGAAAGATTTGAGAGACTTCGGTCGATTTCTGATGATGTTGCAGTATTAGTCGATTTATGTGGCCCCAAAATTCGTACTGGTGAGGTAGAAGCTGGAACTGTTATTAAAACTGGGCAGGAATTTAGAATTTCTGCTGAAATAGGTCTTGAAGGTAATTCTGAAGTTTGTTCTACTAATTATCCTCCATTAATTGATGACTGTCGTGTTGGAAATCATATTGCTATTGACGATGGTCTACTACAATTGGTGGTTACCAAGAAACTCAAACGTAACAAAGAATTAATATGCAAAGTGACAAATGGAGGACCGTTAAAATCAAGAAAAGGTATAAATGCTCCAGATGTCCCACTATCACTTTATTTTCCGTTAGAAAAAGATTTGGAAGATATTAGATATGTTCTTCGTAAATTAGATATCGATTTTCTAGCTGCTTCATTTGTACGTCGAAAAGAAGATATTCTTAAAGTAAGGGAAATATTAGATGAAGCGAATTCACGTATCGGTATAATTACTAAAATTGAAGCGCGGGAAGCTTTGAATAATTTTGATGAAATTTTAGCGGTATCTGATGGTATAATGGTAGCACGTGGTGACCTAGGTGTTGAAATTCCTGGTGAACAGGTCCCTATTGTGCAAAAAGAACTTATAGCGAAGTGTAATGCTGTAGGGAAACCAGTGATCGTAGCAACTCAAATGCTTGATTCAATGACCACTAATCCTAGACCTACTCGGGCTGAAGTTTCAGATGTTTCCAATGCTGTAATTGATGGCGCTGATGCTGTTATGTTATCTGGTGAAACGGCTGCAGGAAACTATCCTGTAGAAACGGTCGAATATATGGAAAAAATACTGAGAGAAATTAATAAACATCATTATCTTGTTGCAAAAAGAAGCCATAAGTGGACTGGTGAAGAGACGACAATAGCAGAAGCATTAGGGCAGGCAACACATTTACTTAGCGAAACTAAAAATCTAAATATTCGAGCAATTGTTACAAGTACAAGAACGGGATCTACTACTCGACTTATTTCAAAATGTCGATTAGAAACACCTATTATCGCAGGAACACCTTACAAAATTCTAAAAAGACAATTACAGCTTCTCTGGGGAGTATACCCGATTCAAGTAAAAGTGACTCCTTCTTATGATGCATTATTATATGAAATTGTTCATAAAGCAGCTGAACGAGAATTATTGTCACCTAAAGATAATATTCTTGCCGTAGGAGGGAGTCTCCTTGGTTTTCCGTCAAAAACGAATATGATTCAGATAATGAAAGTTGAAGATGTTTTACTTTTTGGCCAACAATTAGAGAAATTGGCCGTTTAATACAATAATTAAATTTGATTGAAGAAAATAAAAGGAAATTCCTATTCCTATCCTAAAGAACAAAATTTCTGTTAGTTTGGGGAAAAATACTTTTCTTTCTACACAAATGTAATTCTATAAATGTTTTTATCTGAAAGAAAAAAGAAAAAGGAAGAGAAAATCTGTTGATCCATAAAGTAAATCTTAAAATCTTCTGG
>JAUUVJ010000063.1 GCA_030589605.1 Candidatus Hodarchaeota archaeon
TATTCCTGACTAAAAATCGTAGATCCTTTTAATAGCTTTGGCATTTACAAAATAGAAATTATTCAAGAATACTTCTGACGATTGAATGGAGGTCTTTAAGAAACATATTATCGCAAAATGAGTGGTTTTTGATTCTAAGTTAAAATAATTTCTCCTATTTCTTAATCTTATACTTTCGTGCTCTGCGAATCCCCATACGAGTCATTCTATTGATAATTTGGTGAAGTTCTAAATTTTTCATTTTTTCGCGCTGTTCACGCAATGCAAGCTCGGTAAAATAACTTTTCATTGAGGGAGCTAAATCAGCAGTAACTTCCTCGGGAACTTTCTTCCATTTACGTATGAATTTCTCGAGCTTGAGCAATCTTTGAGGGTTATTGATAATAAACACATTTTTTTCTGTTGTAATAAAATCCATTCCATTTATAGATTGTGCTCCAAATACAAGTCGTGAGGGGTAAGCTCCACCGAATAGAAGATGACAATAAGTAATAATCACCGATGCGAAGGCTGAGATCATAGCATAATCGACGGGTGATTTATATTCTAAATACACAGGAGCTCCTTCTTTAGCGCTAATTATTCCCCATGGAGGACTTGAAGTACTTGTAGAGATGTGTGATTCGAATAACTTTCGTAATAATGCGTGAAAAAATAATAACTCTTCGAAAGTCAGAGCAGAAAAAGAACATTCTCCATTAGCAACAGTAACTTGTTTATTATAGGTAACAGCACTAATTGCTTCTTGAAACATACGATCTACTACAGAACTAGAAAGAATCTTGTCCTCTCTTGAATAAAAATCCGAATAAATAACTGATGCTGATCCTGCCAAAATACTTCTAATCTCATCCCAAGGAGCATTATCTATCTCAATTCGATTGAAAAGCCGTGTTGTAACAAGTGGATCAGATATGACAATATTATATTTATCCAATAAGTTTACAATCATTATCTCCCTAGCTTGTGTCGGATGTGGCTTTGGATATCTTAATCGGACTATTCCAACTCCCTGTCCAACAATTTCTCCTGAACCGCGTGACAATGCGTTAACAAAATCAACTGTCTGAAGTAATTTATCCCCTTTTATATCTCCAAAGTGCCACTTAACTTCTGTAGTTCGATCATCGCGTTCTTCTGTTAGGATTGCCCAATTATTCAGAAAAAGCCTTCTTTGCGAAGATGTCACTATTACTTTTCACCTTTTTCATTTCGTAATTGTTCTATTCTCCTTTTAAGGTATTGGAATTAAATATATATATAACAGAAAATGTATCGATTTTTGTATTTACATGTATTTTCTCAATGGTAATATCTTTGAATGTTTAGAATTAAAAAACTGGATAATGTGATAGAGAATGAACCTGAAAGAAGTATGGAACAAGGCTGAAAGCAAGGCTAAAGAAAAAATTCCGCAAAGAGTAGAACGAAGACTTAAAGCTATTCTTTATGACGATATACCAACCTTTATGGAATTACCATATGCTCGAACGAAAAAAGATCTTACTGATGCTGATGTAGCATTTTTAGGAATCCCATGGGAGGGGTTGAAATATCAGGACCCTTGGACGGTCTTACCTGAAACTGCAAGTCCGGCACCTCCAAATTCGGTCTATTACAGAACTGGAGCAGATAAATCGCCTGATTTTATTAGAAAATATTCATTATTTTATTCATATAATCATGGATTTGGATTTTTTCCAGAATTGTCTCGAGAATTCATTATTTTCAATCACATAAAAGCTGTCGATTATGGGAATGTCAATGTAACTGTAAAAGACCCAGAAATCTCTCTAAAAAATAGTCTAAAGAAGGTATCAGATATATATGAAGCAGGAGCTATTCCTATTGTTTCAGGAGGAGATCATGCCATCCCCTATCCTTGTGTACAGGCGCTTGCTAAACATACAGAAGGAAATATTGGAATAATTACTTTTGATTCTCATTTTGATCTTTATTTTGAACCTGAATTCTCTGCAGCTTCTCAATGGGGGCGTCTTTTTGATCTTTTACCCCAAGTTAATCCTGAAAACTATTGTTCAATCGGTATCCGAGGATTGCGAAATCAATTACAAGAGCGGTATGTAGCTGATCAACTGGGAGTCCAGTACTATACAATGGCTGATATCGAAACGGAAGGAATAAGTAGCATTATTGCAAAAGCTCTCGAAATAGCAGGAAAGAACACTGAAGCACTCTATGTCTCCCTAGATATTGACGTAATGGATCCAGCCTTCTGCCCGGCTCAAAAATATCCTGAGCCTAATGGATTAACTTCAAGAGAAATAATTTCTGCTCTAAGGCAAATAGGACAGAAAAAGCTAATAAATGGTTTTGACATTTGTTGTCTCGGGCCACGTTATGATACACTCACAGGAATTTCTTCACAGCTTTGTGCCCGACTTTTTATGGAAGTTATGGCTACAATTGCTTGGCAGAAAAAAAATTCCCAAAGTGTACATTAAAAAAAGAGGTTAAATTATAATGGTACGTAAAGAAGAAAGAAATTTCGCTGTTCTTGGAAGTGGCAGACAAGGAACTGCCGTTGTATACGATTTAGTAAAATTTGGTAATGCTGATTCAATAATCATTGGAGATATCAATGAAGATCTAGCTTATAAAGCAGCTACAAGAGTAAATGAGTTGTTAAATGTAGATATAGTCAAAGCAAAGCAAGTGAATGTTACTGATTATGAGAAATTAACTGCGTTCCTTACAGATATAGATACAGTGATTAGTGCTGTACCTTATTACTACAATTTACAAATAACAAAAGCAGCAATCGCTAGCAAGACAAATATGTGTGATTTAGGTGGTAATACCAATATTGTTTTGGAACAATTGGAGCTGAATTCTCTTGCCGAAGAGGCTGATATTTCAATAATTCCTGATTGTGGTCAGGTTCCTGGAATGGGTACAACTCTTTGTGTTTATGCAATGAGTCTGCTTGATAAACCAGAGGAGGTCTTTATGTGGGATGGTGGAATTCCTCAAATCCCAAGATCACCTTTCAATTATTTATTAACCTTTAACATTGAAGGTCTTCTCAACGAATATTATGGAACTACCGAATTTTTGAGGAACGGAGAGGTTGCTAAAGTCCCCTGTTTCATCGAACGTGAGGACATAGAATTTCCTCCACCAGTTGGTAGATTAGAAGCTTTTACTACGGCTGGAGGTACTTCTACTGCACCAAGAACATTTAAGGGACAATTAAAAACGTATCAAAATAAAACAGTTCGTCATCCTGGTCATTACATTCAATTGAAAACAATGAACGATCTTGGTTTATTCGATCCTGAAGCCATCGAAATCTCAAATGTAAAAATCTCACCTAGAGCAATGTTAGCAAAATTATTTGAACCTAAAGTAACATATCCCGATGATAAGGATGTAGTTGTTATCCGAGTCAAATGCCTTGGAGAAAAAAATGGAAGACCTGCTCAAGCACAAGTGGATCTGATGGATTTTTATGATGAAACGACAGGATTTACCGCCATGGAAAGAACAACTGGCTGGGATATATCAATTGTTGCAATTATGATGGCTGATAGGCAAGCTAAAAAAGGAGTTGTACCATTAGAACTTGCTATTTCAAGTCCAGAATTTGTACAAAAGCTACAACAACGTGGTATTTCCGTCTCAGAGCAAGTGGACTTTCTCGATTAAAAGTATCTTTCCATGATTAATTAGTATGAATGTTTTCATATATTAGTTATAAGTGAAAGGCGGTAAGCTAAATGGAAATTATTGATATTTCTCTTAGTATTCAGAAATGTATGATTACATATCCAGGTGATTCGGAATTTCAGTTAACAAGAGTGTTAGATATGACCAATACTGGGGATGAGGTAAATCTCTCCAAGATTGAAATGAGCGTTCATACAGGAACACATGTGGAGTCTCCATTACACTTTATTGAAGATGGTAAAACCATATCTGCTCTCTCCCTGAGTAATTTTTATGGCCAGTGTAAGGTCATTGATTTAACAGACCTAAATTTTAACAATAAAATCACAAAGATCAAACTTAAAGATAAGGGAATTAATTCTGGAATAATAGTTTTATTTAAGACAAAAAATTCATTACGTTATCTAGATAAATATCGAGAAGATTATGTATCTCTTGCTAAAGATGGGGTGAAATTCCTTATTGATATTGGGATAAAAGCTATTGGAATCGACTATCTCAGTATTGGGGATTCGGAAATTCATCAAATGCTGCTATCGGAAGGTATTGTGGTGTATGAAGGACTCAATCTAGCACATGTGGTTCCTGGTCATTATATCTTTGTCGGATTTCCATTAAAAATTATGGATAGCGAAGCAAGCCCAACTAGAGCTGTCTTACTCAAAGAATAATGTGATAAGATAATTGGAGTCCTATTAATGGTGGTTAAAATAGCTATGATGGAGAGTTAGCTGGTGTAGAACTTCTTTTTCATATTTATCTGGTAATTCATATAATTGAAATATTGATGTATCTATTTCTGAACGAAGTTTGGATATATTTTCATTTGGAGAACATACAGGACACAATGCAGTTAAGATCTCTGATGAATTTGGAAAATGTTTAATAATATTTTGAAGTTGAAACACTTTTCTGTCTAATTTTATCCAGTCGTCATCCGCCCTGGAATTATACTTTGGTAGTGTAATTAATCCTAAATCTGCTGGTGGAATAGCTGCAGTTAAGTTGATTTGATGAATATACCAATTAATCAAGAGAGAATTGAACAATCCTAGTAAAATATTTTGACTAAGATGTGGATTTAATTTTTTTGAATCTAATAATATGTAATTCAAATTATTTTCAACCCAGATCCTACTATTTTTATCTATATCTCTATCTGTGATTATTCCACTGACAACACGCCTTAATTGCTCTCGTGCTGTTATTCGTTGTATTACAATACGTGGCATCATAGCATGGTCTTTAAGATAGACTTCATTATTAGAGTCATTCCGCTTGAAGTACCATCTTGGTTTTTGACGCTTAGATGTAAGATTAACACAGAAAGGGTGCACATTCTTTCCATTTAAAATAATATCAAATTGGGATAAAGAATCAGTATCTTGTCGTTCTTTGAAGTAAAAAGGGCGAATATTTTTGTCAGCAGGCCGAATTTCACCACTTTGGATCTTTACTATGTCTTTTAATAAGAGTGTATGTTTATTCATTATCTTTATTATCTTGAATGTCGAAGAAAAGGGTGAGGGAACAATCTTATTAAAATGTACTAGATCTTTAATAGGAATTTGATGATTTTCAGTAATTCCTTTATTTAATGATTCAATATCGAATGTTCGTATCACTTGAGTTTTATATTGATTAGTTGGTGTTTTTTTCTTACTCAAGATTAAGATACAGGTCCCTTGAAGAACATTCGGAAAGATTTTATTCCGACTAACAAAATCGATAATCGAAGATAATTGGAAATTTGCTAAAAGATAGTCACGGAGTTTTACACTAAATCTATCAGTCAATACAGAATTAGCAGTAAGAAAAGTAGCAATTCCATTCGAATGTAATAAATCTGATGCACGAGCGAAGAATAAATGATAGAGATTCAACCTATTGACAACAATCTTCTCTTTATACAACTCACGGTATAATTTGATATCAGATTGAGGGAGATCTTTAGTTACATATGGAGGATTACAGAGAATTATGTCAAATCCAGCCTGTTGTTTATTAAAAATGTCTGGGAATTGATCATTCCAGTTAAATAGGTTTTTTTCTTTTATTTTATCCTCATTTTCAATTAAATTAGAGCTTTTTGGAAATATGTTTCCAACAAGTATGTTTCCAGATCGAATTTTGCTATCTACTATTTCATCAATGGTTTTTATCTGATTATTGTTCAGGTTTTTGTTATACGATCCAATAATCCATTTTTTCACCTTTTTTCGACAAGAAATAATAACTTTTAAATTGAAATCGACTCCGTATAGATTTTCTTGAATAATTTGTAGCCTTTTTTGCATAGGAGTGACCGAAGAGTCCTTCATGTAGTAATTTTCTAAATAATTTGCAGCAGCTAAGAGAAAAGCTCCATTTCCTACCCCTAAATCAAGAACTTTAACTTTTATTAATTTCTCTATTGGTTGACAACTAATATAATGATTAAAGGTAGATTGAACAATATATTGAGCTAAAACGCCTGGAGTGTAATGCTCTCCTAATGGTTTTTTTTTGCTAGAAGATATTATTGCAACTCCTTTGAATTCTTTCTATTGAAATTTCTGATGAATGAAGAAACGTTCATTATTTGTAAAATGTTTTTGTGAAAGAGTTTCTTTACATAGTTTAACGTATTCTGGATTAATTTCAATACCTAAATAATCCCTTTCTAACATTTTAGCGGCTATTGCTGTTGTACCTACCCCTATAAATGGATCCATTATTAAATCCCCCTTATTTGATGAGGTTAGGATAATTCTTTCCATAAATTGAAGTGGTAATTGCGTTGGGTGATTAAATTGCCTTTTTTGTTTGTGTTTAACGCGATACACATTATTCCAAATATCTGAGTAGGATTTTTCAGGAAGAGTAGATGAATGACGTTGTTTAATGCAAGTTGCTCTTGCACAATGAGTCCAATTATGCTTTGAAGTCAATTCATTGAAAGTGTAATTCGTTTTAGATTTAGTATAGAATAGTAATGAATAATGTGCTGGCATTATTTTACCCCGTGGTGTTGCGAGGGCATCCCATGTGATAGTATTTTGCCTATAGAGCAATTCGTCGAGATACACCGCATGATGTAAAGACCATTTTGGTAAATTCAAGATATAAAATGAACCATTGGGTTTTAATATTCGTATAATTTCATTTAACCACGTTTCAGTCCATTTTATGTAATCTTTCGGTGAATTAGAATCTTGGTACAATCCATAGTCTTTTTCCAAGTTGTATGGAGGATCTGCGAAAATTAAATCTACCATTGAAGATGGAAATTTCTTCATTTGGTTTATACAATCACCAAGAATAATCTTATTTGCGTAATTCATCAGAAATCTCTCCATCAAATGGTGCAAGAAGTAAAGTTGAATTTGAATTGCATGATAAATCAATTAATCGTTTTAGTACATCTGAATGAATACAATGAGATCTAGATTGACCATTTTGTGTACCTACCTGATGCCATACGTCTGATATAATCATTCCATCAACATGTTGAAGATGTTTTTTCCCTCCATAGTCCTTTAAAGGCTTATTGCAAAATGAACAGTTCATATAAGGAGTCCGAATCTTGTTTATACGAAAAATCTTTTTCGATCTTACAAAAAACAGAATTCCATTAGACTCTGATGTATATCGTTTTTGGAAATTCCCAATTTGTTTTTTTGCTGAATAAATAATCCAATATTTAAAAAACCAACCTAATTTATTTAGGTACACTCCAAAATAAGGCAAAAAACGTGGAATTGAATGAATTAAAACATTTCCTTTAGAATTTAGAATTCTATTCGATTCATCTAAATATCTATACATATTACGCAGTTTATCGCTGGAAATATCTGAAAAGGAAGTTGGTTCTATCCTTTCTTTAACAGCATACTTTGGAAAAAGAAACCAAGTATCTATACTATTATCTTCAATATCAACTATTTTATTCATTTCTTTAGATCTTAAGATAATGATCTTCTTAGGAAGAACATTTTTTACACTATCCTCACTTAATTTTCGTTTTAAAAAAACCCTTTTGATTTCTTCTGGATTTGTTATGTTATAAACTTCCATCAATTCAAACAATTTGAAATACCCTTTTTTAGATAAGGGATTTGCTAATTCAACTCCATTTTTATTGTATTTTTTTAAAAATCCTCGCTCAATTTGAAGCCTGATGTTTTCTTCTGCATGATTTGAATACATTACGGCTTCTTTAAGTGTTATCAAGCGATCTTTTATTGTCATCATGATGACCTGTTTAACTATAAGAAAATATTAAAGTTCAGATATTTGTTTGGTTCATAAGAAGATAGAATAGGCTTTAGAGAGATTTAATTCTATCTTAGTGAGAAATAGAAATTCATCAATCCCTAGAATTATCAGTTTTTCGATTAACTTACTGATTTATATGTAACTTACTGATACTAATCTTACTGAGGGGATTTTAAAATTGATCGTTTTTTCTCATTCATACATAGGAAGCGTTCACAATGGTTGAAACTGATGTATTGGTTATTGGAGGCGGCCCCGCAGGTGTTCTCTCGGCACTAACATCCGCAAAAAATGGTAAAAGAGTGTTACTAATTGATGCTAAAATGTATGAGGAAATTGGCAACAAAATATGTGGAGATGCCTTAAATTTAGAACCAACAACTTTTCTAGAGGAAAAACTTGGTATCGAGAAACCTCATGGCGATGAAGTTGCAGATTTAGTTGAACGTTTAATTTTCAAAACATCTAATGCTGAATTTCCGTTGAAGGGAGATGGATATGTTCTAAATCGACATCCATACGGCCAAAGACTTCTTAAACAGGCTGAAGAATATGGTGTGGAAGTTCGATCTAAAACTAAAGCGGTAAGGGCGATATCAGAGAATGGAATTGTTAAGGGAGCAATAGTGCGTGAAAAACGTAAAAATGAGTATGAAATAAGAGCAAAAGTGACAATAGATTGTTCTGGTAGAAACTTTCAAATCCGACGAACCCTTTCTGAGGATGAATTTCCTTATCTTGAAAAAAAAATGGAGAAACGCGATGTAGCCGCTTCTTATCGTGAAATAATTAGACTAAAGGAAGATCATCCTTACCATAATGAAATTTACCTGATGTACCACAAGGAAATACCTGAACCTGGTTATTTTTGGATATTTTCAAAAGGTGAGAAACGCTTAAATGTAGGCATAGGATGGTTCCTTGATATGGAGGTTGAGAGGGGAATGAAAGATCATTTTTGGGAGGTATTGCATTATTACTATCCACCAGGTACGTATGAAGTTGAGGATAAAGGTGGTTATACGATTCCAACTCGCTATCCCATGACTAATGCAGTCGCCAATGGTTTTATTACAGCTGGAGATGCAGCTTTTCATGTTAATCCATTATCTGCTGAAGGTCATGGCCCAGCATTAATCGCAGGTTACTATGCTGGAAAAGCAGCTTCAGAAGCAATTGATACTAATGATATTTCTGAAAAAAGCCTTTGGCAATATAATGTAGATGTCATGCAACATTTCGGATTAAGCCATACAAAGGTTCAACTCTTTACAGAAGCTTTACTTAAAATTAAAATAGCTGGATTGGAGTTTTTGCTAAAAAGAAATATTTTCACCCAAGAACAATTTCTTAACCTACATGCAGGCTCTAAAATGGGGAAGTTTGAAATGTTAAAATTAGCAATAAAGGCATTTCCCCGCTATATAATACTATTTCAAATGAAAAGAATAGCGAATGAGGCTGCAGCGTTTGAAAAACTGTTTGCAGAGTATCCTAAAACTCCAGAGCAATATCTAGCTTGGCAAAAAAGATTTCAGTCAAGGATGGAACAGATAAGAAAAAGATGAAACTTTTCTTGAATAGACTACTATAGATTAAGTAAAGATCTTCAAGAGATTGTTTCGGCTGAAGAGCGGATTTCTGAACTTGAATTAGATATTTGAAGAATATTTCTTAGGTATATTCCTGTTGGACATTCATATTTCGCTATTTCTTCTGGTGTTCCACTTGTGAGAATTTGACCTCCTTTTTCTCCTCCCTCTGGTCCTAATTCGATTATCCAATCAGCAGTTTTTATCACATCTAGATTATGTTCAATAACTATAACACTATTCCCCTCTTTGACTAATCTTCGCAATACTTTGAGAAGATAGGAGATATCATGGGTAGAAAGACCTGTCGTTGGTTCATCTAAGATATAAAATGTTTTTCCAGTTGATCTCTTTGATAATTCCTTTGACAACTTAACACGTTGGGCTTCACCACCTGATAATGTGGTTGCTGGTTGTCCTATCTGAATATACCCTAAACCAACATCGACTATGGTCTGTAATTTCTTTTTAATTTTAGGAATATTCTCAAAAAAATTCAATCCTTCTTCTACGGTCATCTTAAGAACATCAGAGATGTTTTTACCCTTATAACGAATCTCTAGAGTTTCAGTGTTGTATCTCTTCCCCTTACAATCATCACAGATAATCCAAACATCTGGTAAAAACGATAATTCAATTTTAATTTGGCCTCCACCACTACAAGTTTCACACCGTCCTCCTTTTACATTGAATGAAAATCGACCTTGTTTATAATTCCTCATTCTAGCTTCTTTTGTTTGAGAAAATAAATCTCTGATACCATCCCAAACTCCTGTATATGTCGCTGGGTTACTACGAGGAGTCCTTCCAATAGGATTTTGATCAATATTTATGACTTTATCAATGTTCTCAAGTCCTTCAAATCTTTCATGGGAACCCGCTTTCATTTTGGATCCATGAAGATATTTCATGAGCCCTTTATAGAGAGTATCATTCATCAAGGTAGATTTACCTGATCCAGAAACTCCTGTGATGGCAATAAGCCGCCCAAGTGGGAATTCTACATCAATGTTTTTTAAATTGTTTTCTTTTGCGCCAATGATCTTAATTGATTTTCCATTGCCAGATATACGATTTTTAGGCATTTTTATTTGCTTTTTACCAGAGAGGTAAGCTCCAGTAATCGAGGTAGGACATTTCATTATGTCCTCAGGCGTTCCTTGGGCAACAACTGTCCCTCCATGAATTCCAGGCCCTGGACCAAGATCCAATACAGTATCAGCGGCTAAAATCGTTTGATGGTCATGCTCTACAGCTAGTACGGTGTTTCCAATTGATCGAAGGTTCTTTAAAGATAATAGTAACTTACCTTGATCCTTTGCATGAAGGCCTATTGAGGGTTCATCGAGTACATACGTAACTCCAACCAAAGCTGATCCAATTTGTGTTGCTAATCTTATTCGTTGACTTTCTCCTCCTGAAAGAGTCATCGAAGCACGATCTAGTGTTAAATAAGGTAATCCAACAGAAATCAGAAAATCAAGACGAGCTTTAATCTCACGTAATATATTGGAAGCGATTTTTAATTCATTTTCAGTTAGATTCGGACGGATATTCCGAATCCAAGAATGACACTGAGTGATTGTCATTTCTGCGACATCAATGATATTTTTACCTAGAATAGTAACCGCTAGAGACTCGGGTTTCAAACGCTTACCATGACAGGTCTCACATGGAGCCTTCCTCATGAACGATTCATAATATTTACGTGAAGAATCACTTTTCGTTTCTTTATATCGTCTTAAAATTGAATTAATAATACCTTCATGTCTATGCTGTTTGGATTCCCATTTAGCTCTATCTGATTCAAATACAACATTCATGCGTGTACTTGATCCATATAATAACCTGTCAATTACTTCAGGGGAGAGATCTTTGAGCGGAATATCAACAGAAAAGTCATCCCAAGCTTCAGCAAGAGATGTATAATATGAATATCGCCAGGTGCCTGGTTTCAATGGTTTATCCATAACAGCACCTTCTCGATAAGTAAGGTCTGGATTTGTGATAATCAGATCAGGATCGATACGTTGAGTTTTACCAAGACCTTGACACTCTTGACAATGTCCCCAAGGCGAATTAAATGAAAAATTTCTTGGTTTTAGTTCTTCAAATGAGATTTGGCAATCAGGACAAGCGTAATTCTCAGAAAACAAAATATCTTGTGCTTTTTCAGATTTTTCTCTCCCTAGACGAGTGATAACTATAACTCCTTCAGCTAGGTCTAATGCTTGTTCGATAGCTTCAACAAGACGAGATCGGATGGATCCATTTATTACTAAACGGTCAATGATGACTTCTATAGTGTGAATTTTGTATCTATCAAGTTTCGGAGGATCTGCAAGTTCGTAATCAGCTCCATCCACTCGAACACGGACATAACCTAATTCAGTCAACCTCTCCCATTCGGTATGATGGGTGCCCTTTTTGCCTCTAATGACAGGTGCAAGTACTTTAATTTTCGTTCCTTCTTCCCATGCTAAAAGTGTTCGTACGATTGATTGAGGTGTTTGAATTTGTAGTTCTTTATTACAAGAAGTACAATGAGGAACTCCAATATTCGCATGTAGTAATCTCAAATAGTCAAAAATTTCAGTCTGAGTTCCAACAGTTGAACGAGGATTCTTACTTGTTGTTTTTTGTTCGATGGATACAGCTGGTGATAAACCTTCAATAAGTTCTACATCAGGTTTTTGCATTCTGCCAAGAAATTGTCTAGCATACGCACTTAATGATTCAACATAGCGACGTTGTCCCTCTGCAAAGATTACATCAAATGCTAAGCTGGATTTACCAGATCCACTCACACCAGTTATGACAACAAATTCATTTCTCGGAATTTTCACAGTGAGATCTTTCAGATTATGTACTCTAGCTTTTTGAATATAGATATATTCTTTCTTGTCTTTAGCGCCTGCCATTGTATATAATTCCTTACCAATACAACTTTTTAAATTTTGAAATCATGGCAACGTAAATTGAGTTAAATTTAGGCCCAGTATCCAGTTTATAACTTGAAAATTAATTGTATAGGCCGAAAATGGGGAAATAGGAAATTAATAATATAATGATGTTTACTCAACTGTTTAAGGACCTTCATTTGCTAGAAGTATAAATGATAAGAGGTATCTTGTCAAAGAAAGAAAAGGTTAAATTCTTGAAAA
>JAUUVJ010000348.1 GCA_030589605.1 Candidatus Hodarchaeota archaeon
ATATCAAGTTGAGTTTTTGTAGTTGTGTGCAGTGCTGCAGTGGAGATAAATCGATCTTCTTCAGCTGGTTAATACTCAAGTCGAGTTTCTGTAGTTGTGTGCAGTGCCGCAGTGGGGATAAATCGATCTCCTTCAGCTGGTTAAGACTCAAGTCGAGTTTCTGTAGTTGTGTGCAGTGCCGCAGTGGAGACAAATCGATTTCTGTCAGCTTTTCATCATACAAGGAAAGGGATTCAACGTCATCGTGAATCTTTTTTACATAATCTTTTTTTCTGAATATTTTTTTACTAATCCCTTTGATTTCTATTTCCTTTGGTTGTTGAGACCCCATTTTTTTCCTTTCCATTTTATTTAAATTGCGTCAGAAACTGTAACTATTCATCTGTTGTTAATATTATTCTCATTTAAAATTGACGGATGCTCAATGGCTTGTTGATACAGCTGGTCTAATCTCATCTCGGATTACTCACCTCACGACATCTCAGCCAGTAAAACTCGAAATCTTCCTTTTATTCCTTATTGAATTATGGAACTGGATGTGATACCTCATCTCTTTTCTTGCTCATTCTTAAAAGTTTTCTTGTAGAAAAAGTCAGGATCGATGAATGAAGATGGTGCTTTTTCATCCTAAAATTTCTTCGAATGTTATCTCTCTTCCTCAGATTAATAAGGCTCACTCTCTAATAACTACTATGTCATAAAAACTAACCATGAGGTGAGAAAGGATGAGCTATAATAAACTATTTGAAGAAATTCACATGACCCAGGAGGAACCACAACCACAAAACAATCTATTCCCAACCATTCAGTCAAAGGGTTGATGTACCAGATGATCAGATCAAGCTAGTCTTGTTTTATGCCTTTCTGGGGAAAAAAATGATAACGATGGATGTCGAAAAAGCAATTATGCGTCATAACATCTATTATAACTATATGCGAACAGGCGTTTATCTACGAGAAATGGCTGAACAAGGTCTCATCAAAATGGAAGAACGAATCGCGAAGAGAAGCAAAAATAGATATTATTTGTGGAAATTTCATGAGCTATGGGATAAAATCGGAGAGGGAATTACTGATCTCCCCCAGCGACTCGATGACTTTGTTGTGAAAGAAGAATAGTTCAATGAACAAAGAATATATATTTTCCGAGATCTGTCAGAGCTGTAGTCATGCCAAATGTGATTCTCTTTTTAAATTTGTTAAAAGATATCAATAATAACCACTACTTGCTTGTGTTGATCCTTTACTGGATACAAATCCATGATACACGAATTCTATTCTTTGTCAGTCCCTATTTTTCATTCTTCTAAAAGCTAAAATAAAAACAAAAGAGACAAGAATTATCAGATTATAACCAGAACTGGTTGATGGAGTAGTAGTAGTATTAGTATCTTCTGTTGCCATTGTTCCCATCGTTGTAGTCTGTTTATCACTATTAACTCTAGAATGTGAATCAGTACTTAGTGCCGTTCCATCTATAATATATTCAGTATCTACTATCATATTATTATCACTATCAGGATTTATATGATCATTCCAATAATTATAATCAAAGATATTATTAGTACCATTGTCTATCGCTTGAGAATCCCCATTTAGATTGTTATTTACGAAGTCATTCCACTTGACTTCATTGTTACTAGAATTAGCATCAAAAGAAACACCATAATCGCCAATGTTTGATATTTTATTCCTACTAATTATGTTATCATTTGAGTACGAACATAAAAAAATACCAAAATACGTACTATTTTTGATAAAGTTGCTACTAATATGGTTATACGATGAAAAATACAAATACATAGCATAAACGGTATTATTCAAGACTGTATTGTTGATAAACTCGTTATCAGATGATGAAAATAGGGAAAAACCACCATCATTATTCATCACAGTATTGTTGGTGAGTTCACTGTTTGAAGAAGAATCCAACCAAATACCATAATAATTATTCATGATAATGTTGTTGATGAGATGATTGTTATTTGAATCATATTCTAGGAGAACACCAAAAGCGTTCTCTATGACAGTATTACCCGTTAGCTGATTATTTTGTGAAGAAAGATCTAAATCAATGCCACAGTTGCTATTGTTTCTAACCAAATTGTTTATGAACTGGTTGTGATCTGAATTATAGCGAATTAGAAAACCATTATAATTGTTCATCACAGTATTGTTGATAAACAGGTTATTTGAGGAATTCCATCCGAAAATACCATGATGGATATTATTAGTTGCATTATTTTGTATTAATTGATTATTGGGAGAATTATCCAAGTCAATACCTATTTCATTCTCAATGGCACTATTATTAATGAGAAAGTTGTTTGAAGATGAATATAAACTGATACCGTAATAATTATCAATTAAGAAACAATTCTCTATGCGCACGTTCTGACAACTGTTTAACATAATGCCTGCATTACTTTCATATTCTTCCCCAGAGTTGGACACCATACAGTTATCTATAAGTAAGTATTTATCTGTGTTTTGAATGGAAATTCCCAAATCTACACCACCAGCATTGACGTTTAAATTAGTAATTAAGTAAGGGTCTAATTCTGTTCCGTTCCCTTGATCAGTTTTATTGTGAAGCTCACTATTACCATCAATAAAAACAGGCTCACTGTATTCAGTAAATTTACCAATTAGTACTGTTTCTAAATTTACTTGAGATTTCTGTATGTCAAGAAGAACACCATTGGGATCAGTAAAGGGTGTCGATGTAAGCATGAGCATAAAAATAACAAAGAGCAGCACGATAAATATTTGCGTTCTTTTCATCTCATCCTATTCCGAATTTTTTTATCGATTCATAATATAGCCAACTATTTATAAAATCAACCTTTGCTTGAAAATCTAATTATTTTTTGGAAAATTAACCCAAACAACACAACACGCTGAGTTCTGAAGAGAAATGAGTCAACTATACCAATTTTTGCCTTAAATCCTTTGACATCAATAACTGCATAACTTGCTTGCAGGACGAGATACCTATAGAACCAACAATCGTCTTAAACTATATCTGCGAAACTTCACATTTTTCTTCAGTTTAGATCGGACAAAGTATAAGGTATCTTTTTTGGTAATCTGGGAATAAGCTTCTGCGATTACTACTATACACAGCACGGAATAATTTTCCAACCTTAAGTGTTTATACTTTTGACTTGCACTATAGATCTTTCCGAGTTCGATAGCACGATCTTTCACTAGACTCAACGAATCCTCTTTCAACCATTTAAAGGAAAGGTTATCCAATGTTTGTTTAAGCAATCTCTGAAATAAAAACGGCCTAGAATCGAGAGGAAAGACAGTCCTGATCATTTTTTTAAGAGTTTTTTTACTTATATCCAAATGGTTACTTATTTCATCAAAGGAGAGTATTCCAAAGTTTTTTTGAATATAAGCTATATGAACAGCAGTCTTAACGGCGTAAGAGGGCTTTTTAAGGTGCTTGGCTAATTCCTCACAGTTTTTACCAAAGTCAGTGTCTAATATGCTTTGAGTCATCTTACTTACTTCAAAATGTATTTCCTTGAATCCTTTAAATACTTGAAAATAATCCTTAAATGAGGAGTTATATATTTAGACTATATAAAAGAAGTATGAGTTAAGAGTGATTCTGAACCAATTAAGTCGTCTATGAATTTTTCGAGTATAAATAGTCAAGCTAGGAATTATATGTGTATCAGGTAATGCTGAAGAAATTGCCAAAACAGTTAAGGGTGTAGGTATTAAATCTTTAAGTAAATGGCAAAAAATCGCTAAAGATTTAACTTCGAAGTGCAAGAAGTCATACTTTTTTTAAAAATTTTTTCGAATATTTAAGGGGGATTTTTAATATTTCAATGAGAGAAATTATTTCTTATTGGAGAATACAGAAGTATGAAAATCACTGATTATTTCGCAGCAATTGATTTTTTTGAACAGATGTCAAAACAAGTGAATATTACACTCGAAAAGGGAGGAAAAAGAGAAAAAATCATCTGGCAAAACTATAGACATCGCCCCTCACTCCAGCATGTTCTGGCAGATAAAACATGGTTTATTTCTGATCCAATGGTGTTTTTTAACCTCGGTAATATGGCCGACGTTCTTACACAAGCAACTTTCAATTTAAAGAAAAAGACCTTACACTTTAGTTTATGTGGTGGGACTATAATTCTTCAGGATACTTCACTAAATCTAAACACACCTGAAGCACTATTTGATAAAGGATTGTCCTATTCATACAATGATAATTATCCAAAAGCCGAGGAATATTTCCAAAAAGCTCTAGCAATGAACCCTGAATACTCAGAAGCATGGAATAGTCTTGGAGTAGTATACATCGAACAGGATGACGCAAAACAAGCTGAAATGTGTTACCGAAAAGCAGTACAATATCAGCCCGACTATAGCGGAGCTTGGACGAATTTAGGTCGAAGCCTTGAGTTTCAAAAACGCTATGAAAAAGCAAAAGAAGCTCATCAAACAGCTTTGAAACATGATCCTTCCTATAGTGGAGCATGGCAAAATTTAGGCAATGTCTATCTTGTTCAAAAAAATTGGCAAAAGGCAGTTGATGTTTTTTTAGAAGCTTTACGGGTTGAACCTGATAATTATGAGGTATTAACTAATCTCGGTTCGGCCTATTTAATCCTGCAGAAGTTTGATGACGCGTTAGAATGTTTTCGATCTGCTCAGATACTTGCTCCTCCTAATTTTAGCTCTCTTCTTGACGAGTTAGCTAACAGGGCTCGTCAGCGAATTTCAATTGATGATCCTAATATAATATTGGTCTAAATACTATTTTCTTTGTTAAAGTACCTTTTTCGAATATTTAAACTTCTTTCAATAATAGTAACTGAAGGTGTTTGAATTCACTTATAACCATACATTAAGCGTCTTTTCCCTAAATAGTCTCCAATATGAGCCTTAGAGATACCATTGCCAACCAATTCATTAATGATACTCTTTTGTTC
>JAUUVJ010000182.1 GCA_030589605.1 Candidatus Hodarchaeota archaeon
GTGTTGATGATCCTTCAGGTAACTCAAAAAAGTTTTGAAACATAGATTCGCCACTTAATTTCCGCTTCAAACCACGTCGAATACCACCAGCTGATTTAGTTGACATTTCAACATGGCCGTCCATGTAAATCATGGCGCCGCCTTCTGCTCTCACTTTTTGTCCTGGTTGATCAAGATATATACGTACAACCGAAAAAGCAGGTGCCCCCTTAATTTCATATCGTAAAAACGATTTTTCTTTATCTTCTGACATAATTTCACCAATAATTAAATTTATTTATTTAAATTCATGAGATTTAAAACTATTTCAACAGATTTAACCAGATTTAACTGGGTTTTTTTTATCGATTTTGTTTAGTGTTTGGATGCATTTAGACCTATAAAAAATGTTACTAAATCGGAATTGCTCGGTTTTTTTTGCTAATCTCTCATTTATTCAAGGATAAATCATTCATTAATCAAAAATTTTTTCGCAACTTTTAGGGATCATTCATCTTCTTTTTTGAAAGAGCAGCAATAACACCGAAAACATAGAAAATGAGACTCACTAATGAAATGAACATTAGCAAATTCACCTAATTTACTTCGCTTTTTTTTAAAAAAAAATTTTTTTTGTCTGTTAAGAGAAATTCGGTAGGTTTCTCATAGTCACACTCATGAGTTATTATAATTCAATAAGTCCACTCCTGAAGATTTAAAAAACAAAATAATTCTAAATAGACAGATCAGTAATAAATCGAGATGTGAAGCTAATGAAAACCTCCGATCAGTATAAAGAGCATTTATACAAAATGAAACCGAATATTTATATTAATGGAGAGCAAGTCGGGAGAGATGATTCAAGACTCGCAGGTTCTATAACCATTATCAGTAAAACCTTCGAAAGTGTTAATGATCCAGAGTTTAAAGATCTACTCACTGCAGAGTCCCATATCACTGGTGATACTATAAACAGGTTTACTCATATTCACCAGTCGGTGGAAGACCTATTAAAAAAACAGGATATGACCCGTCAGATCTGTCATTACACAGGAGGGTGTATCTTTCGATGTATGGGCGTAGATGCGATGAATGCCCTTTCAATAATTACAGCAAGAGCTGAATCGATGACTAAACGGCCTTATCATCAGAGATTTCTGAATTATTTGAAAGAATGGCAAACAAATGATACTGTAGGTTGTTGTGCCCAAACAGATCCTAAAGGGGATCGTTCATTAAGACCCCACCAGCAAGCAGACCCTGATTTATATTTACGTGTAATTGAGCATAGGGAGGATGGAATTGTCGTAAGAGGTGCCAAACATCACATAACTGCTGCTGCTGTTGCAGAGGAGATAATCGTTACTCCGACTCGTTTTTTAACTCCTGAAGAAGATGAGTATGCTGTATCATTTGCAATTCCAGGAGATTGGGATGGTGTGTATCTTGTTACTCGTGCGTCTAATATGAAACAGCGAGAAAAAGTTCCTTGTCCTGCTGGGACATTTGGTGATGTTGAGAACACTGTGATATTTGATGATGTCTTTATTCCTAACGAACGGGTCTTTTTAGGTGGCTATGAAGGGGAACATCAGTTTGGAGGATGGCTTGCTCTTTTGTTTGCCCTATATCATCGTCATAGTTATACTGGATGCAAACCCTCATCTACAGACATCCTCTTGGGTTATTCTGCACTAGTTAGTGAATATAATGGCATAGAAGATAAGAAACATGTCCAATCAAAACTTGCAGATTTGATTAGTGTCGCTGAACTTGTTTACGCAAGTGGAATTGCCGCTGCGTACAAAGCGACAAAAGATGATTGTGGCACCATGATTCCAGATCCTATGTTCTGTAATGTGGGTAGAAAACACGCAGGAAAGAATTACTATCATGAACTTGAAACTCTAGCCGATTTGTCAGGAGGTCTACCTGCTACGCTACCATTTGAAAAGGATTTTTTCGATGAGGGAAAGATAGGACCGCTCCTTCAAAAATATATCAAAAGAAAAGAGGATATACCTGCTGAAGATGTCTATAAACTTTATAGAACCCTTTCTGATGTACTTTGTTCATCCATTGGTGGCGTAATATCTATAGCAGGAGTTCATGGAGGTGGTTCTCCCGTTATGGAAGATATAGCAATTCTCAAACAGTATGACATCGATTCTAGAAAAGCAATCGCCAAATATTTAGCGGGAATTACTGATAAGGAATAAGAGCGTTATTTGAACGTGAAATCCTTCGAACCAAGTGAAAATGAGTGATTAAGAGACGCAAGAGACACAATTACATATCTCAAATTAATAATTATTGTAGAAAAAGAAAATGAGATTTCATTCCATTGTGTATTAACCAAAAAAGAACGGAATAAACAACATTGTAAGTTAATAGAGCTATCTTTCCAGAAAAATTGGATTCAAATGTTGGTTAAAGGATATAAGAGTAGTTATAAATTGTGAAACAGATGTAACATACCAAGAAAAATTTTCTTCCTTTCCTAGTAGATGAACATTTCATTTCAATGGGGATGATTTTACTAGGAGTATTCCTCATTGAAACAGGATTAATACATTTCCTTCCCTTATTTGGACGAAAACTTCTCTTTTGGTATCGTCATATGCCAAAAACAATAGCCACTAGAAATATTGAAAGAGAATCACAAAAATCAACCATCACAGTTTTGGTTTCAGCTATTGCTCTTTCAATAATTCTTATCATGGGGATCACAACTACAGCGCTGATTGAATATGTTCCACTGTATTATAGTGATAAATTTGGTCGAATAGAGGTTGTTGTAGAAACTTCTGACGGTTCATCAATTAACACATCATTTAGTAATGAATTAATGTCTGAAAATGTTGGTGTTGATATTGCAGCATTTATTCAACAACAAAGAACAGTTATAAGCAATACAGAGGGTTATGTTTTTGGAGTAGACCCATATTCATTTAATTATTTCATCAATGAAACAATTATAAACTCTCCAGAACAAAATATTTCCAAGCTGCTGAATTCATCAGAGAAAGGAGCAATTATAAGCGACAAATTACTGAGTAAAATCGGAGCAAGAATTGGAGATGATTTATCCATCCAACTCACTACAAATTCTTCTATTGATGTAAAATTAAAAGGTATCACTAAAGCTAACCCTATTCTGCAGGATGGAGAATATTTATTTATTTCAAATACAAATTTCCAAACTTTTTGGCATACTGAGGCTGTAAAATGGTTTGTTGTAAAAACATCTTCTACTATTGGCGCTCAAAATGTTGCAGTGCAGTTAAGGGGTAAATATCAAAATTCTTTTCGAGAGGTAATACCTGTTGAGGGAATCGAAGACACTATTAGAACTTCATTACAAACCACTTCAATATTCTTTCAACTCCTAGTCATTTATACTTTTCTTCTTTCTGCATTAGCCCAATTTTTAAGTACCTTAATGTCAGTTTTAAGAATGCAAAGAGAACTAGCGATCATGCGTTCACTTGGATTATCACAAAATGCAGTTTTATCGATTTTTTCTACCGAATCAATTCTTTTAGGAACAACTGGGATTATTATTGGAATAATAAATGGAATTCTTGGAGCAGAATTGCTTGCATGGTACATTAACTTTTCAATTCCAATTCAAGTGACTTTTCATGCTCAATTTATCCTTATATGGGCATTTATTTCGCTTCTAATAACCGTTACTACTTCTGAGATTACGACCCGTCGTACAATGAACACAATTATTGCTGACGCGTTAAGTGGAGAATCATTGTTTAACATAAAAACAAAAAAGTCATTATATCGAGAATGGGGCACGTTTCTCGAGTCTAGAGATTCGAAAGAGTCAGTATTGAGTCGAATATCCTTTGATTCTAAAGATAAAGAAAAAAAAGGATAAAAATAGAAAAATAACCTTTTCTATTTTATATAGTTAGTTCTACCTTCCTTTACGATCCTTATACATTTGTTTGTTTGTTATATGTATCAAAAAGTGTAATATAATATTGATAGAACTATGAACTAAAATTTGTAATCTGGATTATTATTTCAAATAATTCTGTAATTTATAACCAATCTGGATTATATCTTCGAATTTTACTGGTTGACACTCCATATTTCAAAAGTCCCATGACAATGATTAATGCACAGACGACTCCATCTAATACTGGTACTTTAAGCTTTTCCTGTAAACGCTTATCTAAACCTGTCATTCCAGCACAACCCAATACAATGACTTCAGCCATATCACATTCAATAGCTAATTTTGATACGTGAAAATACTTATCTTCTTCACTATATTCTTCAAAATCTTTTTCAGGAGCTCTTACTGAAGCTAGAATATCCTGAAGATGATATTTTCTTACAAGCGCTTCTTTAAGAGGTATGGAGTGCTTGGAGGTCGACACAACAGAAAATCGATGTCCTAGCATCGAAGCTATTTTCATTGAAGCTTCTCCAATACCTACAACAGGTTTCTGTGTGATTTCTTTTATGGTATCGAGATTTGGATCATCATGACAAGCGACAATGAAGGCATCAAAGTCTTTTTCATTTTCTCGAACTAATTGAATCATTCCAAAAGCTGCTTTTATTTCATCTTCATAAGTTTCAATAAACTTTGGAGCTCCAGAGGTAGATTTGCATAGAACTTCAAAATCTTTGTCTACGAAACTACTGGCTGTTTTTTGAATCGCCTCTGTCATTTCCATATCACTATTTGGATTTATAATTAATATTTTCATAATTGCTTCTCCTAATTAGACCGTAAACAGAAATGCTGAATGGATTAATTGCTAATATTCATGGTTTGATCTGTTGGAACTGTATCCTTGTAAATTCCCATTTCTTCGAAATCATCTATTAAACGTATATTAGTAAAGAACCATACAAAACTTAAAACTAAGAAGCCTAATACAATAGCTGCCAGAAATAGTTCTTGAATCCCAAAAATATCTGCAAGTGGTCCGCTTGCTATCATTCCAATAGGTAAAATTGACCCAGTGATTCCAGCAATTATGGATGTTACTCTTCCCTGTAATTCAGGTGGAACTATAACCTGAATAATGGTATGAAACAGGGAATTAACAATTGGTAACATACTTCCAAAAATAAATGCCCCTATCGCCATAAACCAGAATGACCATTCGAATCCAATGGGTGTTATTACTTGAATCAAATATCCCGTAATTTGAATATAAAACGCAATAATTATAATTAGCACTTTCTTATTCGAACCTTTTTTTATCAAAAGGATTAAACCTGAAAGCAGTAATCCTAGTTGGCTTGCAGCAACAACAAGAGCTAGATCTTGCACTGCTCCGCCATGGGTAATATAAACAAAAAAAGGGCCAAGTACAATTATTGGGATCTCAATGAAATTAATCAAAGCCATAACTAATATTAGAGAAATAAGGCCTTTCTTTGTCTTAATAATATGAAGGCCATCTCGAAATTCTCCAAAGAAAGATTGAACCCCATTTACTTCGAAAACAGCTATTTTTTTCTCAATTTTAGGAATATTAATGAAAATAAGAGGAATCACTGCGATTAGAAAAGTAATACAATCAATCCAGATGATAATGTCAAGAGGAAATAGTTGATAAAGAACAGCACCAATTGTTGTGCCAGTAATGTTAATAACTCCATAAACTAAAACTTGTAGTCCATTTAGTCTATCAAGATGACGACGTGGAACCATCAGTGGTATGATTGCTCTTGCAGCAGGCACATGAAAGGAGTTCATGATCCCACGAAAACACAGAAGGCAAATAACTAACCAATAAAGTGTTTCTGCAGAGAAGCTACTTTTTATGACAAAAAGAATGATTAATAGAACAGCTCCAACTGCCTGTAAGAAATCAGATACGAATAATATTAATTTTCTATTCCATCGGTCAACAAATACACCAGCTAATGGCATAAAAATGACTTGTACCCCAATTGCTAGTAGATAAGCTAGTGAAAGATATAATGGATCTTTATATTCTACTACAATCCACCAAATCAAAACAAATTGTACAATTGTTGAGCCTAATACAGAAATGGCTTGACCTACCCAAAAATAAAGATAAGCAAGGAAGCTTTGTTTATTTACAGTGGTAGCCATATTTCTCATCGAAATTTAAATCGATTACAGATTTGATTGAGTATATATTTTTTTATGTCGGGAAATAAGATACTGGATTTGTATTTCTCACCTTTGTTTAGTTAGAAAATAAAAGGTTAACTCTCTAAACTTAAATTCTTCGTTTTTAATTTATTACCTATCCTAATATCCTCATTTTATGTCTGATCATCTCTATAATTTAAGATGATAAAAAACAAAAAAAATGTTATTCTTTTGTTTTCATTCATCTTTGTAATCTTTGCTACATAATTACCTCGTTGAGCGTAAAAGATAGACTTAGAATGAATATAATGGACAGAAATCCTTTTTTCATCAATAAAATCTCGGAAGATTTTCAAAAAACGTTTTTTCAAAATCTATTTCGAACAGTTAGTTACGTTTATTCTCTATTCTTGCTGGTACTCCGATTATGTCATTTTAATTCGATAGGTTCATTAATACACAGAAAATACAATTTTCATTTCACCTTACTTGAAATCAACAGCAAGAAAAGTTCTTAGGGATAGACCCATACTTCATTATAAACATTAAAATCAACCTAAAAGAGGCGTAAACAATGAATGAAGAGATCACAAGTACATCCAAGCTGAATGTTATGTTATGGAGTACCTATGATATTGCTAACACAATTTTTAGCATGGGTATTGTAAGCATGACTATCATACAATATGGTACGATTATGGGAATGATGAATGGATTTGATTATGGATTAAGTTACTTTTTAACATTTATTGCCGTAGCAATAAGCAATCTTATTGTTGCAATTACGATTCCAGTCATGGGAACCTTTTCTGATAACAGTGGGAAAGGAAAACCTGGTACCATTCTCTTCGGGTCATTAACAATCCTTCTCACAGGGATGGTTTTTCTTTTTAACAATATATTTATCGCGTTAACTCTGTTTATTGGAGCGAATATTTTCTATTAATATGGAAATCTATTTTATGACACCATGATACCAAGAATATGTAGAAATAAGGATATCGGGTGGGTATCTGCTGTAGGAGTCGCTTTAGGCTATTTTGGCTCATTTTTTGCCGTAATATTTAGTCTTGCAGCTTCATTAATCTGGTTTGGTGAACCAGCTAATCTTCCTGATAATATCGCGGAGATTAACCCAAGTCAGTATGAAGCGATTATAGGCCCAAAAGCTGAATGGCTTGGACATTTGGATGAAATGTGGTGGATATGTGCTATAGGATTTTTCTTAATAGCTTTACCTTTTCTATTTTCACGAGAACGAGCAGGTAAGAGCAAGATTACAGAAGTTGGGCCTATTAAACTTATCAAATCTGCAATAAGTGATACAGCACAAACAGCAAGAGAAGTATGGCGTAATCCTGACATGAAATGGTTCGTAATTGGTTGGTTTTTCACAGTTGATGTTGTGCAGACTGTAATTAATATTATGAAGCCTGCAGCGGTAGATGGGTTTGGTATGGATGAAGCATCAGCTACTATTCTACTCCTAATAGGTGTTGTATTTGCTGTTCTACTAACAGGAATTGCTGGTCCAATAGCTGACAAGAAAGGCCCGGTTTTTCTCTCTAAAATTGTTTGTGGAACATGGCTGATCGCTCTAGCTATCCCTATCTTCGCAGGAAGTTTTGATCCAGATGTTAA
>JAUUVJ010000376.1 GCA_030589605.1 Candidatus Hodarchaeota archaeon
ATAACTTATGAAAACCAATATTCGCAAAATATCGTCCTAGTAAAAGGTTGGACTCATCAGAGAATTAGACTCAGACCTGGTGAAACTCGTGATTTTTCTTTTATCTTTACATGTAGCGAGAGAGGAATACATAATTTTTCTCCAATCATCATCTATCGAAGTGATCCATTAGGATTATTTCGAGATTCATATGAATATGAAGAAACAATACCAATTCGTGTTATTCCAGCTCGTCCTCAAATTCGAACAGATCGAAAACAAAAGAAAAAGATTCGAGATACCCTTGTTGGAATTCATGCGTATCGCCGTCGAGGCCAAGGGGATGAATTTTTTTCACTCCGAGATTATACTCGAGGGGATGAACCTAGGAAAATATATTGGAAAGCTAGCGCAAAACAAGGGAAATTGATTTCTAAAGAATTTACAGATGAACTTGTCTTCAGAGTATTAGTTGCAATTGATATTAGCTGGACTATGCGATCTAGAAAACTTGAATATGCGTTAACCACACTTTTAGAACTTGCAGAAATGTCAGCTCAAAACCACGATGCTTTTGGTTTCGTTCTCTTTGATGAATTCCCACGTAAGTTTCTAAAACCATTAAAAAGTCCAAGGTTGTACGAGAAAACGGCAAGATTGACTTATGATCAAAATGCTCTTTCAAACCAAGCGCGCTTTGAAACTATAATACCTTATATTTTTTCATTGAAAGGAACTAGAGGGTTATTGGTAGTAATTAGTGATACAGAAGGAATTTTAGAACATAAAATTCATGCGATCAGAAGATTGGCTAAATTTGGCCACAGGATTATCTATGTAGATTTAAGGGGAGATACATTTGGAGTGGTTCATGCTAATCTTTCTATTAGCCAAATTAATACAATTCAGCAAATTGATCATATTAAAATTTCAAAACAAAGAACTGCAAAGAAATACTATGCTCGTGAAAAAAAACTTTTAGCAATTCTTGATGAAATTGGCGGTACATATATTAGAGTAGACACAGCTGAACAAAATCTATTATTAATGCTTAAACAAGAGTTTGAAGTAGAAAAACCTGATTTTAATATTTATATGGTGAAAAAATGAGTCTACAGAAAATTTCTCCTTTAAGTGAAGAATTAACGGGTATTTGGATATTAAGGCCTCAATCCCAGTATCATAAGCAATTATTACGTCTTTTCAGATTATGCACTTCAGTTATTTTTATGTTTCTTATTATCAAAGTTATTTTTCAACTGGGTTTAATTCCAGTAGCAGTTCTTCTAATTTCTGGAACAATAATCCTAGTCCTAGAAATATACACACCACGAATCCCACATGTCGTAATTCCATTGAATCACTTGATAATCATCATATGCGTTACCTATATGCATATCTATAGCCTTTTTTCTCAACAACAGTTCATTTTTGAAGCCATTAATTTCTCTATTCTCCCAGATATAGTAGAATTATTACTGGGCTTAGTTATTTTAGTTAGAATTGTAGCTGGAATTGAATTAACCCGACTTACCAAACGTTATGAATATGCTCGAACTCCTCTCTCAAAAAATCCTCTAAAAAGCCTTCAAACATTTGAAACAAATCTACAATTAACTACAACTGCAGTGAGGGATGAATTTTCTGAAGAACCGCTGTATTTTAAACTAAAAGCCATCTTCTCCTATATTTTTATAGCTGTCAGCATTCTTTCTATATTATTGCTTCCAATGTGGATGGCGATGCTAGAAATTGAAGGAATTTATCCATATATTTTATTAATACCGTCTACCTTGATAATCTTATTGATGCTAATCTATTTACCTCCAAAGAACCTACCACTAGAAAAATAAGACTATTAAAGTATGAGTAATCACATTGGATCCAAAAATAGGGTTCTCAAATAAGAATGAACATTCTTACTGCCATCTAGTTCCAATCCTGGATCGATTGGTAAACAATATCTAATTCTAAGTTCTTCTAATTCTTCAATTTTCCCTTGATTATGGATAGACAGAAAAGCTATCAAACTAACGTTCTCCTGTAAATCGCCTGTCTGGTACGAAAGAATAATAGTATTCGGGATAAAGTCTAGATCAGATACAAATTCGGAAATTTGGAAAAATAATGATTGGAAGACTAAGAAAGATAATTCTGGTTTACCGAAAATAGCTTGGATCTTAGCAGATAGTAGATTATCTATAAATTGCCATCCATATCCCAATGAACCTAGTTCAACTGACTCTATACTCTCAATAACAATATTTTTGTTCGTTTCCCGCTTTGCATTAAGACGAATAAACTGTAATGGAAAAACTGTCTCAATCTCTTCAAGGGGTATATTTTCCCCGAATCCTGTTGAGAAAATTAAATCAAACCAAAAAGATTCCTGGTCTCTGAAAGGATGCAATTGATCACAGTGATCTCGGTCAATTATTTCCTCTAATTGCATAAATAATGAATATAACTTCTTACTAATCTTCCTCCCAGCTAGATAGGGTATTCCTCGGCCATATAAGCCTTCACAAAGGAAAAAAATACGAAAATTTTTTCTTTGTACAGTGAACAAACCAATTCCTTCATTATCAGGAATGCGATAGCCATATACTCCAGAAACAGCATATTGTTGATGTGCCTGATCTGATTGTTCAATTTCTGATAAGGCTAATACTAATGCGGTATAAAGTGAACCACCGAGCTCTGGTTCTAATTCACTTCCGACCCGTAAATGAACATGTCCAATAATCGCTGTACATCGAATACATTGAACCCAAATCTGTGATACTACTACCAACAGCCACACCAACAGCCTGCAATAAAGCTGTATAAATTATGAATCCTTATTTCAAGATTTTTTTTCAAGAATTGCATTTTTAACTTTTTTTCCATCATTTATTCAGTGTATTTTCAATAATCTACTCAAATAAAACCTGTAATATATTTACTCTACTAAGGTTCTTTTAAACGTTTTATTTCTTGAAGAACTTCATGATTAGCTTCTTCTAGATTGTTCAGTTTTTTGAATACTTCTTGCCAAATTGGTGAAATTTCAAGGGAGCGACGTTGTTCTTCTTTATAAGTTCCTTTTTGAAAGTCTAACCATCCAATTATGGTAGCAAAAGGGAAATAACAGAATCCAAAAAGGAAAAAGAAAAAGGAATAGGATTTCAAGAATTCTGGAATGAAAAACAATTTTACAAATAATAAATTGTAAAATATTAATGTAAAATTGATCAAAGAAAAAAATAAAGCAAACCAATTGGAATGCCCTCGTAAGAAGTATTGTTTGAACCGTGCTCCACGATCAATCACAATTCTCAATGTTTGTTTTTCCATTTAACATCACGATTTATATTTTTCAGGTTTGTTGTTCAATTTCAGAAATAAATTGAATTATCTTATTTTTTTTGGGATTTGAGATAAAATTATAAAAAGATTTTACTACAAGATTGGATAAAAAAATAAGAACGTATCAGGATCACTATGTCGTAGATGAAAGGATTTAAATATAATGTTGATCCATGATTACTCAGAGTAAAAGTGGGAATAACAATTAGTAAGTTAAGATTAATAATGGACATAACATTTACTTATGGAGCAGGATTTATTTTTCTTCTAGGTATCATTTTCTTTCTAATGATATTTTCTTAACGATAAAAAAGGTTTTTTGACTTTTATCATCTTATATTCGTTCCTTTGCTACATGAATTTGATTTCTAGAATATTTGGTATTCTTTGGTACTGTTAAAAGTATTCTATATTCTATTTACGCGATGTAACCAAAGGAAATCTCTCATATGGTATAAAAAATTATTTATAACTATTAAATCAGTAATTTTATATCTCTTTCAAGAGGGAGAACGAAAATTGACAAACTAACTCTATTATAATAACAAAATTTGATAATTAAAAAATCAGAGATCTTAATTCAGATACCTTCTCTTCAACAATATTGACCGTAGAGGCTGCTGATATTTCTGGATTAGCGTCAATAAGCATAAGTAATCCTTCGCCCAAGATGTAGACAAATATATTGGAAACACCAGAAGCAGCGAGGAAAAAACGGGGTTTTTCGAGATGAGCTGCAAATGCTCCACGAATTGCACGGATAGCAGAGGGTAGAATTGAAAAGGCCATTTTGTTCACTATGACAGCACCAGTAAAAGAAGAAATGCATACCCCTTTGATAGCGTCTTCACTTTTGATCCATGTATAAAGTGTTTCTTCAATAGTTTTTTTCATAGATTCGCTCATATAACGAGATTCTCCAGCCATTACTGTTTCTACCGATTCGTCGAACTCAGCTTTTTCTTTAACTGATAGTCTAATCGTCTTTTTTGCTAATTTATGAGAAAAACTTCCAAAAAACAGAGTCATTAATGTTCTTAGCTTGAATTCTATATCTAGAAAAGAAGCAGATGAGGATGAAATTAGAGAAAATAAAAGACTCCCATCTGATTTAACAATACATGCTATCCTAATTGACACTAAGTCTACATG
>JAUUVJ010000194.1 GCA_030589605.1 Candidatus Hodarchaeota archaeon
GCAATTCGGACTTAAAAGTTATGCAGAATTCTTAAACATGATTAAAAGTGATCAAAATAGTTTTGATACTTTGCTGAATTGGTTAAAAAGAGGGAAAATTTATGATGTTGAAGGAAAATCATTCACTCCTTTAATAACGGAGAATAGAATTCTACAGCGAAAAAATAAAGAAAAAATCACCAATAAAATGAATAACAAAAGTGTTAAAGTACAAATTTACAAAAAAAAGATTGAACCTACTTATCAATTACATTTTCCTGATCCACAAGACATTGAAAACCTACCAAGACTTTACTCATTTCTAGCATCAAAAAATATCAATCATGAAGCTTATAAAGAAAAATACTTCCTTAGGCGTGTTTGGAGTCGTATGATCAGAAACGGTGCTATTTCATATGAGGAATATCTATCTGTAGTTAAAAAGAAGCCAATGGAGATCAATGAATTATTAGATACTCTTTCTATCAATGTTACTAGATTTTTTAGAGATATTGATCTATTCATAAAACTTGAACGAGAGCTTCTACCAATAATCTGTGGGAAAAAAGATAATTTTGTTCGTATCTGGAGTGCCGGCTGCGCTGTAGGAGCTGAACCTTATAGTATAGCGATTATGGTCTCAAAAATTATAAAAAATAACCTAGAGAATATCAAAATCTTTGCTACTGATATTTGTCAGGATTTTTTGAACCAAGCGAAAAATGGAATTTATTCAACCGATTTACTTTGTGAATTGAATCCGTCTCAAATTGCTACATTCTTCAATCAAGTTGACCAAGGACAATTTCGAATAAAATCGAACATAAGTAATTTTGTAATATTTAAGCGTCATGATCTCCGTACACCCCCTCCTTTCAAAGATTTAGATCTAATACTCTGTCGAAATGTATTGATATATTTTTCTCAGCAAGAAAGTGAAATGTTATTCAAACGCTTTTATAGCGCCTTAAAACCCGAGGCTTTCCTCGTATTAGGGAAATGTGAACTTATACCCAGCTCTGTCAGACATTTGTTTTCAAACATTGATACTAGTACCAGAATCTATCAAAGAGTATAGCATGAAATACGATTCCTTAATTTTCTTAGCGTTTTGGTTTTCAATCTCATTCATTTTGTTATTTCATTTTGTTATATTAATATAGAATCAAATAGAAACTTTCTATTGATTACATTAAAATCCCCGAAAACAATATGTTCATGGTTTAAACGAAGAAGAGTTCCGATGCGCAGTACAAGATCTTTAGAGCTAATGGATTCGAAAAAAGGAATTGATGAACTACTCCTTGCTCTTAAGAAAAAAGGAATTCGCTTTAAAGCTGAAAACACACCCCGTGTTATCCAAAGAATAGCCATAATAGCCGTTAAATTAAGCTTTAAAAGCTACTTGTCGTTATTGAAACATCTAGAGACGTATCCAGAAGACTGGGATGAAATTATATCTTGGTTAAAGAAAGGAAAAGTCTACAATCCAGAAGATAGCACTTTTTCTCCTTTAGTGAACACAAGTACTGTCGTGGAAACTACTACTAATTCGAAAAAATCATCTCTTAGACGGAAAACTATTATGTTTAAGCATCAAACTCATAATATCTCTCAAGATCATTCTTTAACCTCTAAAATATATAATTCTAGTAAAAGTGATAGATTTGTGGGAATTGCAGAAATTGCATTAGGCCATTCAGGAGATATTCTAAAGATTACAGCACTTGGTTCTTGTATTGGTCTAGCTATTTATCCGACATCATTGGAGGATATCACTCAACGGTGCGCTGTTATGGGACATATCATGCTTTCTCACACTCCAAAAAAAGTTAAAAAGGAACAACAAGATGTCGGACCTGCAAAATATGCAGATAAAGCAATACCAACCATGATAAATGTTCTTGAAGAACTTGGATACCACAGAAAATATTTGGAAGCTAAAATGGTGGGCGGGGCCCATATGTTCGGTTCAGCAGTATTTTCTGGAAACATAGGAGAGGTTAATGCCCAAACAACAAAAGAAATTTTGAAAGAATTTGGAATACCAATTGCAGCTTATTTTACAGGTGGGGGTACAGGAATGAGTGTGATTTTCTCTATTGATGAATACAAGCTTATAGTCAAACCAACAGGAGGATCCCCCATAATTCTATAATTAGGGAATATCAGTTTGTTGCTAGCAGATAATTCTAAAAATTAAACGATAAATGTGAACGTGTTTAATTTTACTGGTTTTTATATGAATTAATTGATCGTATCTTATAAATAAGGGAAACACGAGCGGATTCAAATGCTATATGAACTCTTGATTAAAGGAGGGGAAATGATTGATCCAAAACAGGGAATACACGAACTAAGAGATATTGCTATAAATCAAGGAAAGATTGCTGCAATAGCTAAAGATATTGCATTAAATGAAGCTAAGAAAGTCATTGACGCTAAAAATAAGATAATCACTCCAGGATTAATTGATTTACATACTCATGTTGCTGAAGCCATAATGCCTATAGCTGTAACTCCTGATGAGGCTGGTGTTTACTCAGGGGTTACAACAGCTTGTGATGCAGGAAGCACAGGATATGCTACTTTTAATAAGTTTAAGAAACTCATTATTCCTTACGCTCAAACAGATATTTTATGTTTTTTACATTTAAGCCCGACAGGTCAGGAAATCTATCCTGAAATATGCTGGCATGATATAAATCCAAAACGAATGTTAACCCTAATCCAAGAAAATAAAGAAATAGTTAAGGGGATAAAAATAAGAGCAGGAGCACATCTAATAAAGAATCACGGAATATCCATTGTCAAAACTGCAAAAAAAATTACTAATGAAGCTAATATTCCTCTCGGAGTTCATGTTGGATTAGGATTTGAAGATAATCTACCAAAAATTACTCTTGATGATTTTAATGCTGAAATGCTTAATCTTTTAGACAAAGGAGATATTCTGTTTCATACATATACTCAAAGAGATGGAGGGGTTATAAAACCTGATGGTTCAATATTGGGCGAATTAAAGGATGCAATGAAAAGAGGAGTCGTTATAGACGTATCTCCTGCTCAAAGTCATTTCAGTTTTAAATTGGCAAAGATAGGATTAGACCAGGGAGTTATTCCAACAACAATTAGTACTGATATTACAATTACAAATTATAAAGGACCTGTTCTCTTTAGTTTACCAGTAGTAATGTCGAAATTTCTTGCTCTCGGTTTAACCTTAAACCAAGTTATTGAAAAAACAACTATCAAACCTGCAATAGTTCTGAATGAAGAAAAAAATAGAGGTAGTCTTGAAGTAAGTAGACCTGCAGATATTTCAATTCTAGAATTAAAAAAGGGAAACTTTTTATTTTCTGATGGAAAAGCTGGAAATACTCTTCATGGGACTCAGCTTATAGTACCAAAACTAACTATTAAAAAAGGGGTAGAAATTGAAACAAAACCTCGTTTCAGGAATTTTAATCCAAGTGATGAACTAACTCTGACGAAAGGAGCATAACTGTATTATTAAGAAAGAAAATGAAATTGAGCTAGAACCTTGTGTCAGAGACACCCCATGTTTCCATTGCTTTGGCTAATTCTGGATACTCGCTTTCGTGATCTTCAACATAGTCTTCAAAATCTTCACTTGCAGCAGCCATATCTTTCATACAAATATCAATAGCTTGACGAAAAGCTCTCGCTCCTGCGACAGGCCCATCTGGATGAGCATGAATTCCTCCTCCTGACCCAATCATTATATCGTTACCGAGATCTTGCATAACTCGTGAAACCATACCTGGAGTAATTCCACCTGAAGGCATTGGCAGTGTTGGTTTGAGATGATGCATTCTATATCTTTGAGCTTTTGCTAGAGCCATATATTTCTCTTTTAAGAAAGGTGCTTTACCGTAAGGAGCTGGATATACTACTATATCTGCTCCTGCTAATCTTGCTAATTTTCCCATGATCAAAAATGATGAAACACCTGAAATGGGAGATTCATAAAACGCTCCAGCAAAGTCCATATGAGCTAAAATGGGTAGTTTGATTTCAGGATCCTCTGCTAGCATTCTCAAAACAGGTAAACCAACTACTAAATAGTTTAGCATTAACGCGTTTCCGCCAGCATCTTGCACTGCTAAAGCATTTTGTTTTAGTTTTGTCAATTTATCGGTGATATTAACTGTGTAAAGAGTTTCCTCTCCTATTTCATCACGTACCTTATCAACAGCTTCCATCATTAATGGAACACGATCGACTATTCTGTTATATTCCATATCCGCTATGAGTTCATCATCCTTAACAACATCACACCCACCTAGAGCCGCACTATAGAAAAGTTGAGCTCCTACTTCGGGTGTCCAACCACTACAAGGTTTTATCATGTTATTCAAGAGTGGTCGGTCTGGAACTTTCAACAATTTACGAATTCCCTCAATCCCAAATCTTGGCCCCTGAAAATTTTTGATCCATTTTTTAGGGAATCGAAGATCAAGCATTTTTAATTTTCCTCCCATTGAAATATTTCCAATTGTTGCAGTAAGCATTAATCCTATTTGGTCAGTTTGATTAATCGCAGGAAATGCTATTTGATAAATGAAATTTCTTTCTTCCACTCCTTTTGGAATTTCAAATTCATAGCTTGGTACTTCATATATACCAATCACTTTAGCTCCGAATTTTGCCCTTAATTCAGGAGTATTTGCAGGAACAGGAACCCAAGTACCCGTAGATTGTTCACATGCTGCTGCTCGTCCTAGATACCAAGGATCCATCCTAGGCCCTAATTGAACCATGTATGTTCCAATAATGTATTCCTCTGGATCAATACCCTCCTGTAATGCTTCCTCTATTGGATCATATTGAGAAAATATGTCTTTAGTCATTTTTTTAACACCAAATGTATTCTAATATTTTTAACTTTAATAGAAAATCAAAAATCATAAGTGTTTTGTTTGGAATAAAGTCTCTTGATACATTTTTCTTTTGTCCCTAAACAATTTCCTTCCAAAACAAGTGGATCTATGATCAATTCCACTCTTTAGTTCACAAATCATACTTTAGAGGTCCAGGAATATCAGGATTATCTGGGATAAATGTTTTTAACTTTGCTTTGCGACATTCAAAGCACAACCCTGATGGATGAGGACGTAAAAGTATTTTTCCACATCGTTTACATGGACCAAGAACTTCTCCCATGTTTATTACCTCTTCTTTTTCAATTCTTCATTCTTATATTAATGAAATGAGTTTGATTATAGAAGATAAATCGTAGGTAATAAGATTTATTGATTTATTCCACTGGGGTTAAATTGGAACAAATTTCGAATTTGATCTTGCATTTGAGAATCAAGTCCATATATCGAATAGACAAAATTATTCATTCTCTTTTCTAGTTGTTTAATTTGCTGATTCACTAATCGAGCATTAGATAAATCCATTTGTTCATCATACAGATTTTGATACTTGGATTGAAGATTTACAGCAGTTTTATGAATCTGATCAGCGATCCTTTGGTCAGAACTACTTCTAGGGATCTTAATGGGAAGTTTGAGGAAAATCTTCTGAGTAAGATGAGGAAAATCTTTTCTATATGGGTCTGCATACTTTAAAAAGAAATACTTTTGAATTAAAACGGAATTCAAAATTCCTAATAGATATTCCAAAGAAACTAAGGTATCAGTATTTAATTTAAAGAAATAAATAACTTGGTTTACCCATCTATTATGGTAATCGATCGCAATTTTGATTCCATGACCTGTTTTTCTTAATAATAGCTTAGGTCCTTGATACATGGTTGATTTTTTATAATTTATGCCTTTTCGGGTTGGATCTATATATAAATGATTATGTAGATAATATCGTTGTACTTGATGACCAACTAGAAAAGGTTGGTCTTGTTCAAGGGTTTGAGGTGAATTAAATACTATATAATCCTCTTTATCATGCTCAGTAATTGTATTACTGCATTCAGGATTCACACAAGTCTTGTGTTTAATGCCAGAAGAATTTAAAGGAAGAAGAGGAGGATTCCACCAATTGCATTTAGTACATTGGATGATTCTACCTTTTTTGTTAATTTCAACTCCTCTTGCATTTTTAACTATCATTTTCAAAGGTTTAACTTGTATTTGATCTCGATTAAGATCCTTCTCGATACGTTTTAGAATTTTTTCGAATCCAATTGAAAATATATCAAATTGAAAATCAAAATTATTTTGAAATCTGCTTTGTAGACATTTAACATTAGGGATATATGATAAAGGTATTCTATTTTCTGATAAATCTTCTAAACTCTTAGATGAGATATGTTGTATTATTTCAATTTGTTTTTCTTTATTTGATAACCCTTTTTCGAGGATCAATATCATACACGGTTGAGTTACATGTGGAAAAATATTTTCCCCAAGATTGATAATACTAATTATCTGACATTCTTTTAGAATGAATTCTCGTATGGATTGATAGTTCTCATTCGATATTAATGTGTTTGGAATAATAAATCCTAATCTTCCATTATCCTTTAATGATTTTATACATCGTTCAACAAAAAGACTCCACGTATCAGTTTGCCTTGTTCCAGCAAGATAATCAGCTAAAACCTTTGTTGTTAATACTGAATTGTCTGCTCCCCATGGTGGATTACCGATGATGATATCAAATCCCCCAATTACTTCTGGAAAAACAATATCCCAAACCATTGGATGAATCTCTGATGAAAGATCATATTTCTGTATTAATTCCTTTATTAATTCCTCTTTGACTTTATTTTCTATCTCCCATATTTCATTTTGTTTTTTTTCTAATAAAGTTTTATCTCCCTTGATATAATGTTTTTTGGATAACTTTCTTAGGTATTTTAATCGTTTAGTATTGAACTGAAAATGAGATTCTTTTGGGGGAAGGAGTGCATTAAAAACCTTCAAATTAGTACTAAATAGACTACACTCCAAATTTTGCTGTGTTTGTTTTATCTGAGATGAATCAATATCTATTCCATATATCTGTTCTGCGATAATTAATTTCCGAGCTTTATCAATAGAATTTACGTTATCTATACCATTTTGATATCTCTTCTCTAAAAAATCTACCGATTGAACTAGAAAAATACCTAAACCGCATGCTGGATCGAGAATTTTGATGTATTTTGTTTCCTCTAGGCTCTTATTTCTCAATATATGACCTAATGTATTTTCAATAATAAAATCAACAATATAAATTGGTGTATAAAACTGGCCATATGATTTTATTTTCTGAAGAGCTAAATTAGTCATTGTCGTTACAGCACGAAATTTGTCATCTAAATTAATCAATCAAATAAGCGGCATACAGTCTTCAAATATGGTTCTCCCCTAGTATTGAAAAAAACACTATGTACAAGGTACACTAACTGCCACCTCCTGGCTAATTATGTTAAAAACTTCTTCTATCATCCCTGAAAAATCACGCTTAATACGCTGCTCCTTTAATATAGGTTCCAATTTCTTA
>JAUUVJ010000324.1 GCA_030589605.1 Candidatus Hodarchaeota archaeon
AGAGTGTTTTCAAGCAATGAAAAATGGTCACATTTCAAAGGAAAAACTCATAGAATTGGGAACCATGATTTCAAATAAAAAATATCAACGTGCTTCTAACGATGAAATTACTATAGTCGATCTTACTGGAGTTGCAGTTCAAGATATTCAAATATCAAAAGCTGTATATGAAGGATTTAAATCTTTAGAAGTACAATAAAAGGACGGAAACAAGTGAAAATAGAAACTTTTGAGTTAGAAAGAATACAATCAGTCTGGGAAAACAGAGTGAAATATAATCTTACTGAAAGCGGTGTTCACCCTTATACATTATCAGAACTCTTAACACAGGATGAAATTGAAGAACTTCTTTCAATTCGGCTCGGTTATGGTCAAACGAATGGTTCAATTGAATTGAGAGAAACAATTAGCAAACTTTACCCTGGTACAGATCTTGATAACATTTTAGTAACGAATGGTTCAGCTGAAGCGAATTTTATAGCAATTTGGAGTAATCTTGAACAAGAAGATGAATTGATTGTAATGCTCCCGAACTATATGCAAATTTGGGGTATTGCTCGTTCGTTTGGAATTAAGGTCACTCCATTCTATTTGAAAGAAGAATTAAATTGGAATCCAGATATCGAAGAACTGAAATCATTGATTTAACCAAAAACAAAAATGATAGCAGTTTGTAATCCAAATAATCCAACAGGAGCAGTGCTAAGTAAAGAAACAATGGAAAAAATTGTTGATCTAGCCAAAAAGTCTGATATTTGGATACATGTTGATGAGGTCTATCGAGGAGCTGAATTAATCGGGGAAGAAACTCCTAGCTTTTGGGGTTTATATGACAAAATAATAATAACATGTGGGTTATCTAAAGCATATGCTCTACCTGGTTTAAGAATAGGTTGGTTAGTAGGTCCAAAACAAATTATTGAAAAAGCCTGGTCTTATCATGATTATACAACAATAGGGCCTGGAGTATTGAGTAACCAAATAGCAATAAAAGCCTTACAACCTGAAATGAGACAAAAGATTTTAATGAGGAATAGAACATTGTTAAGAGAAAACCTGAAATTATTACAAGAATGGGTAGAAAAACATGACGCTTTATTCCATTTCATTCCACCTAAAGCTGGCGGAATGGCCTTTTTACACTACAATATTCCAATAAACTCGACTGAATTCACAACAAAACTTCGGGAAAAAAAAAGTTGTTTCATTGTCGCAGGGGATTGCTTTGGAATGGATAATTATATCAGGATTGGGATTGGTTCTGAAAAAAGTTATTTTTTGGATGGCTTAGCTTTAATTAGTGAAATGATAGAAGATTTAAAATAGAATTACTATATCTTCAATATCGGTTTGCTTATTAATTAGCAGAACTAAGGTTTATGTATATTTAACTAGATAAAACGCTCACAATCGAATTTTAATAGTGAACCTTTTTATAATTCTTATGTTAGTAAATTGAAGAGGAATAGGTGGTTTCTTTTTGAAACAGCTCAGCGATATCTTGGATTGTAATTTTATTTCAAAGATGCTTGAAGAAGCAGAAATTGGGTTTTGGGTTCAAGAGTATAACAAATGGGAAATTAACTGGGTAAATGAAAAATTTAACAAAATCTTAAAGACTGACCCTCAAAAAATTATTAGCACAGATATCCGGGATTACTTTGATACTAACGTGAGACCGTTTTTATCATCAATTGATGATTATCGACCAAAAATTATCGAAACTAAGGGACTTTACCCTAATAATCGTGTAGATATTCAACTGTCTGTTGGTATAATCAATAATAAATATCTTTATGGTGTAATTCGAGATATTACTCATGAAAAGCAAGCTTTTAGAGCTTTGAAAAAATCCGAAAAACGATTAAACGCATTAATCGAGGCTACAAGAGCTGGTATGATTGTAATAAATCCTGAAGGATTGATTGTATTTTCAAATTTATCATTTGCTAAATTATTAGGCTATAACACTCCCGAGGAACTAATTGGAACTAATATTACGAATTTTATTTCAGAACATAAAATGTTGTTACCCATAGAAGAATTTATTATGATGAAAATAACGCAAAAAGATGGAATGGTTAAAAATATGCTTATTAGTGTTGATCCAGTTTTTTCAGGGAAAAAAGAAATGGAATCAATTGGTATTGTTGCTGATATATCACAAGAACTATCAGATCAGCTAATACATCAAAAAATGCTGAATGAGTTTTTACAAATTACTATTCATGAAATGGGAACACCAATCACTCTATTAAAGGGATTCATTGAATTATTAAGAAAGAATTATGATCAAGAAAGAGGATATAGTGATACTATCATCACTGCTCTTCTAAGAAACACCAAAATTCTAGAACGTCAATTAACTGCATTAAGAGATGTACAAGATGTACAAGAAGGTATTTTTTCTATAAATAAAACTCCTAAGAGTTTTGATGAATTAAAAAATGCAATAAAAAACGATTTAAGCCTTATAAAAGATTATTCACGTATCAAAATTGAATTGAAGGATCATCGGGAAACTGATAATCCCATTAATTTGGATTTAGATAGAATAATGCAAGTAATTTACAACTTAGTAAAAAACGCATGTAGTCATAGTTCAAAGAATACAGATGTAAAATTAGAGCTCCTTATTGAAAATGATACCCTTCAAATTACAGTGTCAGATGAAGGAGTAGGAATTCCTAAAGATAGATTAAACGACATTTTTAAACCATTTTTTTCTCAATCAAGTCTGTATTACAAAAAGAGTATGGGATTAGGATTGTATGTTACCAAAACAATTGTCGAAAATCATGATGGTAATATTTCAGTTGATTCTACGGTTGGAAAAGGATCAAAATTCACAATCACAATCCCTATTTAATTTTTTGATTTCTTGATTATCAGTTTATTCTTGAAAAACCTAAAAGCAAATAGGATTCAATCTTAACCTAATAAAATTATGTATCAAATGTGATATTTTATTGAATACAATCTTCAATAGCAGCTATTATACATTGAAGACCACCTTCAAGTTCAGTTTTACTCGGATATCCATAACCAATTCTAAAGAATCTTTCATCCACTTCAAACCAACGCCCCGGTGCTATGAATGTCTTATAAGTCTCCTTTAGAACTTTATTAAACTTTCTAATTGATAAATCAACTTCATTTTTTATCCAAGGAAAACTTATACATCCACCATCAGGTTTAATCCAGTCTAGATAGCTATTATTGGTCATATACTCTTCTAAGATTTTAAAATTCGTTGAAACATGTGAATTAATTTCCTTCAAAAAATCTGTTCTAAAATCTGTATAAAATTTACTCCCTATGACCTCATCAACGATTGAATTACAAATAAAGATTAATTCTTTTGCTGCAAGGAAAGTTTCCAATAAAACTGGATTTTGAGATATTAACCAACCTAAACGTACTCCAGGCAAACCATATGCTTTTGAAAATGAAGAAACACTAATTGCATTTTCACTTAATGAAGCAGCTAAAGGAAGGGGTGATTTATTGAAAGTCATATCACGATAAGTTTCATCAAGTAACAGGTAACATCCTTTTGATTCCGCTAGTGCAATAATTTCATTCAAATCTGTCCTTGTTAATACAGTACCTGTTGGATTTTGTGGATATGTAAGGCTGATTAAACGTGTATTTGGTTTCATTGCCTCTTCGAGTTGATTTAAATCTAGTTTGAATTTATTTTCCTTTGATAGCCTTAAATAATCTATTTGACATCCAATCGCTCTCGGAGTTTCAAGATTTGCAACATAATTCGGATGAAGTAACACAATATGATCTTTATGGCTTAGAATAGAAGTCACAACTATAAATAAGGCTCCTACAGCTCCCGTTGTTATCAAAACCTGATCGGAGGTGATGTTATCTCCTTCTTCAGCAATTGATTGACGTAATTCAGGAAGACCACGATGATCACTGTAGCTAAGTTGTAGATTGTTTAAATCAAGTCCTAAATCGCCTAAAATGAAATCTGGAACAGAACTTTCTGCTAGATTATACTTGATTTTATCATAACCCCATTCTTCAGGAGACTCAGCTTCAATTGGGGTTCTTCTATAGGTTAAGTGACCTTTCATTTCATTTTGCTTCAATTTTCTCACCATCTAGCTCCATACATTGATGAATGGCTTTAATAAGATGTAATGAACTCCACACATTAGAGTTTTACTCATTGCATCTAAAAATTTTTATAAGGCATTTCTGAGCTGGGTGTAAACCATTACTAAATTTTCCTCCCCTAATTGAATGCTATATTGAGATTAAGCTTTTATTTTTCCCTTTTTGTGGATTTTGCGAGAATTTTTTTCCAATATTTCTCTCTAGCTTTTATTTTTTTGGCATGACGTTCTTCAAGTTCGCGCCTGAATGAACGTTGTCTATATGTCAAGTACTTAATCTCCAATTGATATATTGCACATTAGAATTATATAAAGCATTGGAAATATGATGACAGGAATCACAGAAAATCATTCTTTCACCTTGTAAGAGAAATCAATCTGGATAGTAGTTTAGTGCAAGAAATTAATATTCATCCCTAAATAGTTAAGATAACAGCTTTTGAAAGAATATTTTTTATCATATTCACTTCATAATTCAAAGTGTATTTATTTACTTCTTTAGAATTTGATAAACAAACGATCCAATAGATTTCAGTTCGAATTGAATGAAGTAGAATATCTTGAAGGTCAATTTCAACCGTCATTGACTTTTTTTTCTGTGATAAACATAAATCATCCATACCACGGAATATTTGGGCTAGTTTGTGAAGAGGTAGTATTATTGAATAATCAATTATACTTGTATAAATTGGTTGGAAGTTATAGTTACTGAAGATTATAAAATTTGACGCGTTTGATTGACTCACAATATCAATGATTCTGTATAATCCTTTAAAATCTACTCTTGTAAAATCTTCATAAAGAGAATTCAAGATGTTACGAAAATCTTCAAAATCTTCCTTTTTAAAAACAGATTCAATATGAAGTTCAGAAGTGTACATTATCTCAAATTTTAGAACAATTGATCTTAGGAAATCATGAAGTTTAGGATCAGAGTTTTCTACAATTAACATTCCGTAAGTTAATATACCCTCATATAATAGTAAAGTATAGTTTATCTGTTTGATCTCTGTGATTGTTTCACCTTGTGTTTGTCGCAGGGCATTTATAGCTGCTGATTTTAAACCAGCATACAAATCGAGATCATCTTCTCCTTCCAACCAATCCTCGACGAAATCATGCGAAAAGACTAAGATTCCCGCTTTTGTAATCATATCGAGCCTCATATCGATCAAGTCATCATTTCAAGTAATCATATATAATTATATCATGAAATACTACATGAATCTTA
>JAUUVJ010000330.1 GCA_030589605.1 Candidatus Hodarchaeota archaeon
TGTTGATAGAATGAGTTGTGCTAATGTGACTAATGGAAAGGACTACTCAAATTTACCCTCCTTCAAATCTATTCTAGAAGGGAAAAGGATATTTTTATCTGGATCATTTAATAAAATCATATCAGGTACAACAGAGGAGTTAGATCATAATGAGGCCTCTTTTCTATTTCGAGAAATAGTTCAATTGATTTTAACAAACTCAGGTAAAATAATATTTGGTGGACATCCAGCAGTTTCTAGAGTTGTTTATCTGATAGCTTCCCGCCTAAAAGAAAAAAATTTAGAAAATATTTTTCTTTTTCAATCACGATACTTCGAAACTATGATTCCTGATTTTTTAAAGGAGGAAATAGATTGGTATAACAAGATAATATGGACAGAGAAGATGGAAACGATGGAAAAGAGTCTTTCTATCCTTAGAAATGAAATGCTTTCACAACCAATCGATGTTGCTTTTTTTATTGCAGGAGGAAAAGGAATACAAGAGGAAAGTAAATTAGTAAAACAATATCATCCTAATGTATTTCGGATTTTCATGGCTGGTGCAGGAGGATATACAACAAAATTAGCGTCTGAAGAAAACGCTATTGTAATCGACGAACTTTCTGAGGAAGAAATAAATACGAAATTAATAGAAAATAAAAGAGATCTTCAGTTCAAACGGTTAAATAAAGAAAAATTAAGAAAACTGTTTTACTCAGGATTCCATTAAAAAGATTATAGATTTTCATAATACCTACTGATTTACTTGACATTGTTTATATGAAATTTGATCAAAGTATGAAGTGATATTTTATGTTCTCCTATACTGATTACTGTTTTAGGGTTCAGAAAAAGATAATAAGCTATCATTTTTATGAATAAAAAGCGTTCGAAATAAGAATAAAATAGATAAATTAGTTTTTAGATTCTTTAGATTTCATTAATTGAATTATTTACACAATAATAAAATAAATTTTTTCACCAGCATCCTGTGTAATCTGATTGAAAAAGGATCTTACACAAAAAAGCCCCTTTTTACCAGATTTGAAAGTCTTTTTTAATTTATTACTTACTAATTGACTCTTAAAATCTATTGCAGCTATTGCCCACCAATAACCATATTTTCTATGTATCGCGTCAACAACTTTGAACGAGTTCTTAACTTCTGATTCCTTCTTATATTTGATCGTAATGATTACCTTATCTTCTAACCATTTCCCAACTTGTGAATTATATTTTTTTATTAACTTACATCTTTCTTGAAGATAAAATTCACATTTAGGTGAACACCTTTCTTTTAGTGATAAAAAATGATTTACTGGTTTAATAGAATCAAAATCTTCTTTTAGCAATAAAATTTTCTTATAAATATCAGGTTGAGTATTTGGCCTGAATTTTTGGTAATTTATTGAATTATTATTAGTTATAAAACCGAATTCTCTATTTTTTCTTCTAATAAAAATCATTCCAACTCTAGTAATATAATTCCTTGGAGGAATTTCAATGGGAAAATTGATTCTCTTAAGTGTACTATAAACATCAATCCCATAACTTTCTGGAGATGATAGACTTATATCAGGTTTCTTACACGGTTCATTATCTTTTAATCCGCATTTCTTACATTTACGACATCCACCTCCAGCGCCAAAACCGATTGTGGAAAACCCCATATTTTTAAGTAGAGAATTTAACTCTAAAATGCATCTATTGAAAGAATGATGTCCTTTCCGATCAATCCATAGCTGCGCGAAACCTTGACCTTGTTTTGTAGAATATCCGTGCTTTTTTTTCATTCTTAGCATGAAATCTTTATAATATTCTTTTTTTGTTATAATAAAAACTAAATCATATTTTTTCAGAAATTTTGAAGATTTTAATGATTCAGGAGTCGTAGGAGGGCATTTATAGGTCTTAGCAAACATAGAACATTCCATACATTTAAAAATTGTACCAAAATTGAATTCAATCTCAGTGGGATTTTGTATGTGAATTTCGATCTCGTATTTATTAACTAAATCAGATAAAAAGGATTCAAGGTAGGATTCTTCCCGAATAGGCAAATATTCCAATAGACTGTTCATGACTCCTTGACACCCATTACTAGTAATTATCTAATTTTAATTGGAGGTGGAGTTAAGATCTACCGACATAAATTTATTAATATTATTCTTTCTAATTAGTATTTCCATTTTCTATTAATCTAAATGAAAAGGACACAACGGATCAGGTTTTGGAATTTTGGTAGAATTCAATATCCTTTGAGCAATGCAACCACCATTACATGATTCTAAACTTTCACATTGACTACATTCAAAAGGTAATGAGGTTGTTTTATTATTAAAGAATTTCTCTTTCATAATTTTAACTAAATCTTCTAAATTCATTTCAAAAATTGTATTATTGGGAATTATTTTTTCTTTTAATTCTCTATCAAATCCCCGAAATCCAACACAGGGGAAGATAAATCCGTCAGATGAGATTAAAAAATGATCTTCTGCAGCAGTGCATCTCGAATCCTCTTCATGTAACCAGAATTTCGCAGGAAAACCTATTCTAATCTCAATATCTTCAAATTCAGTATTAAGTGACTGAGCATTAATTATTATGTCTTTAAACTCTTTAAACGAAAGAGAAAAGTCTTTAACATTTCTACCTCTGCCTGTTGGTATAAATCGCATTAGTTTAACATAATTTACGTTTATATCATTTAATAGCTTCATCACTGATATGAGCTGGTGCTTATTATATCTATTAGGAATGAAATGGACTCCTGTCTTAATATTAAAATCATTACTATTTCTTATACTATTTATAACACGATTAAAAGAACCATTTGATTGTGTAAGACGATCATGGGTTCTTGAATTATCACCCTGTAAGTTAAAAACGAATTCATTTAAACCCATTTTAACTAATCTATTTATGAGAGCTTTTGGAATTTCAGAATACGAATTTCCATTTTTTAATGTTCCTGAAGAGTATAATGAGCTTCTATTGGAAAATTTACCTACTTCTTTTAAAGTAAATAGAGTAAGCTCTTCTTTTATTAATGGTTCCCCTCCTGTAATTTCTAGCTTTTCAAGTGGGGTTTTTTTTGCATATTCAGCAATTTTACTAATTTCCTTTAAACCTATCTCGTCTTTCTTGGGTTTTCCCCCTTGGCCTGAGCAAAATTTACAATTCAAATGGCATTTAGTAGTGATTTCAACCATTATTTCTCGTATTTTCAGAAAAATTCCCCCTAAATCTCCAATAATTGCTTTAGTTTATTCATTTCAATATCAGTAGATGTATACCCGAGATTAGTACTTATTCTATCAAGTAAAATTTCTTTTTCATTTAAATGTAACTTTTCAGTAAAAAATGAAACAAAAAGCCCAGAGAATACTAATAAATCTATGAAATTATCAGTTAAAACGATTTTCTCATAGGAATTTAACTTCTCATAGGAATTTGCTTCAAAAATATTAGTAATGGCGTCTATTTTTCGAAAATAGTTCGCTTTAAGTGAATTCCATCCTCTTTTTCGCCATGCATTCTTGTAGATTGAGGATTTTACCCCATGAACGGTCATTGCAAAGTTCAAAATCATACCAATTCTTCTTATTTCTTCTTCGTGATCATATATTTCCGTATTATTCATGATTCTCTCCTCACATTCGATTTTTGCTTCAATTATCGACATTTAGTATAATCAGTAGATGATGTAATACGTGTTGAACGATTTTGATTCCACGTATTTTGTCCTCTTATTGCATCAACTATTCGGTCTATATTATTCCATCCTACAAGCGAATTTCCGTACCTCTCTAGCCCTTTTGGTACCTCACTACCTTTTTCTCCATATAAATATACACCCACAATATTTTTACCATCACGTGCAGCTTCCTTAATTTCCCAGTTTACCCATTCCCTCTCATGAGTTTCTTTTCCGATAGCAACAATAACTGTTCCAGCCCATTTAATTTTAGGTCTTAATCCTTCTTTGATGACTCTTTCATTTTTAGACTTTATTTGAGTATCCTCATCTATTGTACTAGATCGGAAATTAAAGTATGGTCTTTCTTCAAGTCTATCCATAAGCCTTTTTACTTGATCTCGATCTTTATTATAATGACTTATGAAAATATTTCTCTCTTTCATGATTTAATGCTACTCTCCTTCTTCAAAAAATAAGAATTATGAAATATTTTCCTCTTCATCAGTGTTTTTATCAAATTGAGAAGGAAAATCTATAATTCCTTTATCATTTGATGCCTCAACCCATTTTACGAATTTTTCAATGATAGTTTCTTCAAACTTCGATTTATGGCCTATCCCTGGATTTATTACGGATTTAAACTCATTTGGGATTTCGATTGCACTCTTTCCGAAATAATAAAAATAATCAGAGATCAAAACATTGATTGATTCCAAATCATAATCCTTATTATCTTTATTTTCGGATCCATCCTCATTACTGTGCTTGGAGTTCGTCTGAATCCAATCATCCCCATCTTTTCTGTAAATATTGTCACCATTTCTAACCTTTAAGCTTCCATTCATATTGGGCTTTTTACTCTCGAATCTTTCATCTTCCCAATATTTATCGAAGGTTAATTTTTCTGTAACTTTCATTAAATATATCAATTTTGAGTTTCCAACATTTCCAACGGATCCTGTGCCAACTACCCAATCTCCAACATCAGCTGTATTTCGTATCTTGTATTTACAAGTAGCTAATGTGCAATAACCTTCAAAAGGGTTTGGAGCAAAGCCAAAATCATATCTTACTACATATGAAAACAATCTCATTTACCAACCTCCTAATTAGTATATGTTCTTATACAAACAAATTTTGTTCTTCTGGTTCTTCTTAAACATACTATAGTATTATAAACCTTTGGATTGATTTTAGAGATCACATTAATCCTTTAAGAACTCTAAAGGTGATACTACCCCTACCATACCATTCCTAAGGTGGTTTTAATAATAATGAAAGCTATGATATTAAGAATTGGAATTGATAAAGGAACAGATGGAATTCTAGCGCCTATATTCAATGACAGAAGTTTTGAATATATTCCAATGTCAGAACGAGATAATAAATCAGCAGAGCCTAGGAAGTATTCCAATACTAAAGGTAGATCAGGAAAACTACTATCTAACTATTTACCTAAAAGAGTAAAGGATCGCACAATTCATTTCGATCCAGAATTCGAAACCATGACTTATGGAGATCCAACAATAAAGAGGAA
>JAUUVJ010000123.1 GCA_030589605.1 Candidatus Hodarchaeota archaeon
ATACGACCATTAGATGCCAATGAAACTCTTGAAGCGACTCAGTATGGTATTCGAGTGAGTCAACTCTATCTTGCTCCCGAAACAGCAGCTAGTATTGCTGAAGGTCTCACCTGTGCTGTTCAACAAAAACGAAAAAAAATTCACCCTGTCGCTCTTTTAGATCTTGTTGTTGGCACACCTGATATGATAACACTATCATTTCGAAAAAATGATTGGGGAGTGACTGAAAAGAGATTCAGTAAATTTTCCTCAAGGTTAATCCAACAAGTTCCAGATTCTGATGATATAGAATACGAATTTCGTTTACGTGATTTTCGTACAACTCTTTTTTTATGGGATTGGATAAAGGAATTACCAATTGAAAAACTAATTATGCGATATAATATTGGATCAGGAGATATCCATCGAATTGTAGAAACAGGTACATGGGTGGTTTCTGCGACTGCTGAAATAGCGGAATTATACTCGAGAAAAGATAAAAAATACAAAATTCTTGCAAAAGCCGCTCAAACGTTAAGTGAACGTGTTGAATATGGAATAGAAAGTGATGGGGTAAGTTTAACTCGGATCCGCGGTATTGGTCGTAAGAGAGCGCGTACTCTAATGAACCATGGAATACGTGACATTACAAAACTATTAACATTAAATGCAAAAGATTTAGCTAAAGTTCCAGGATTTGGAAGTGAATTAGCAGAAGCAATACTTAAAGAAGGAAGAAATGTAATACATCCTAATAAAGAAGTAGAAACACTTGAGAATGGTCTTGAAAATTATCTCTCAGAGTGAGTTATTCAATAATGATTAATTATTTAAATCGTTTATACTCTCAATCAAAGAATTTCTATTTGGTGTTGTAGAAAATTGCGGATAAAAAGGGCTGTTGATCAGAATTCAACAGATATTTTATCATTATTAATGAAAGTAAACCTACCTACGGAAGGTGTTACTGAAAATATTGATAATTTTTTCATTATTCACAATAATAATACAATTTTCGGTAGTATTGGGATTGAAATATATGGAGATGTGGGTCTTATGAGATCATTGGCTATCCTTCCTTCTCTTCAAGGTCGTGGATATGGTATGAATCTTGTTAATACACTGGAAAATTACGCTAAAGAAAAAGGGCTAAAAAAGCTTTATCTTCTGACAGATACAGCTGAAGAATTTTTTAAAAAGCTGAATTATAAGGTTATACCAAGGGAAAAAGCGAATCCTAAAATAAAAGAATCAGTAGAATTTGCAAAACTTTGTTCTTCTTCTCCTCTCCTGGAAAAGGATTTGTAGAGAAATGTCAAAAGCAGAGTTTCTTCTTGAATAGTGTAGGTTATTTGAGTTCTTAGAAGCTTAAAAGAGCAGGAACTAAGAAACTCATAATTTTCTTTTCTGCTTTCCGTAAATGCTCTTCAAATGTTCTTCTCTTAATATTCATCTCATTTGCAAGACTTTCTAGGAACATTGCTCGGGGAATATCGTAATAACCCTTTTTATAGGCAATACTGAGTGCTTCTTGTTGTCTTTTTGTGAAATTGTTAAGTAAATCATCTAAAGGAAGGTAAAATGGATATGGGCCCTTGGTACTTTTTAATGGGGCTAGTTTCAAAACATTGACCTCTGAATCAGGTAACCCTTTCCTAATATCATCTAGAATCAATCCTGCATCTTCAGGAGTGACGATTAAGTTAAGAATTTCTCGACCAGATAAATATTTGGTAGGTGGTAGTTCAAGACAATCATATTTACTGATTACCTTATCTAAAGGAAATTTAGTACATTTACACATCTTGAAGACTAACTGAATGTGATTTCTGTCCGGAAATATCTTAATAACTTCACCTAGATCTTTTTCAAGATCAGGAATGGCTATTTCCAGATCTTTTTTCTCTCCTTTTAGCTCTATAATGTCATTCTGGCTATTACACCAAAGTTGGATCTCTATATGAGGGTGGAGAAGTGAAAAATTTGCAAATGAATTTGAAATCTCGTTTTTATATTGAATTTCAAGTAAAAAATTATACAACATGGTACTTCCCATCTTATTATCTTATTCCAAAAGGTATACTGATTATTGATTCATATGCCATATGGAGGGTGTTAACTAATATGTCTTTCGATTATGAATGTAATTGGTATTAATGATGCAAATAATCCAAAACGAGAAACAAAAAGCAAAAATGGTTCTTTTGAACGCGAACTTAATCTGGGGTATAACTCCGATATTTTTAGAAGTAGTTTTGCAGTATATTGATCCTCTTCAAGCAACGACATTGCGATTTGGAATAGCTGTAATTATGCTAACATTTGTTTTATATTTAACGAAGGGAAAGAATGCTTTTTCTTTTTTATCAGTGAAATCAGTAATCCTTCTTGGTTGGTTAGATGCTTTTGGATATTTAGCTGCAACAGTAGGTCAGGATATAACAACTGCAGGATTAGCAACTTTATTCTCATCCATTTATGTTTTCATTGTACCCTTTGTTGCATGGAAGCTAGAGGGAACGAATATTTCTAAAAGAATTATTTTGGTAGGATTTCTCTCCATATTAGGTATTTTTCTCATAAGCTATAATGGCAATTGGACGAATTTCGCGAATTCGTCAATTAATGGAATTCTCATCTTGATTTTCTCTGCAATAATGTGGGGATTCTACACCGTAATAACAAGTAAATTCTTGGGAACTTCAAAAACAAAAGGTGAGGAAGTTGATTTACTAAGTTTCACCTATGCTAGCCTCTTTCACACCTTTCTAGCATTATCGGTTTTTTCAATTATCAATGCTAAACCGATACTGATTATTCCTCTTGAAATTATTCCATACATTTTATACTTGGGATTATTCCCTACAATTTTTGCGCTTTCAATGTGGAATTGGGCTATTACAAGACTAGGTTCAGTTAGCACTTCATTTTTTCAGTTACTACAGATAATTATACCTTTTGTTTTAGAATTTGTATTCTTCCAACAATTTTATTCAGCATGGATCTATAGCGGAATTGTATTAATACTCCTCTCATCTGCATGGATGAATGAGGAAGATACTGATACATCTACAATTCAAGTAGAATCTTTAACCCGGGGTGATTCACTCCCTCTTGATACAGTTTCACGAAATAATCCAAATATGAATCCCAATCAATGTTGTTGATTGATTTTGTACCTTTATTTCTAGGGAAAATAATTGAATATTGGAGTTAACTAGTAAATTCTAATGATCGATATTTCGTCAAAACAAAATGGTATCCATTTAACTAATAACAACTGAGATAGATTCGATGTTTCAAGTGAATGGAAAAATATCTAGCTTCATACCTCTATTTTTTTCTTTTCAGCAATATTCATAGAAATATACTTTTTCTGGGAGTTTGAATCAAATTTCTAAAAGTAATTTTAAAAAGGTTAATCTTATTGATATTTCAGCCCTAGTGTTCCTATGTGGAAATTGATCCCCAAAAAATTTTTGAACGTAAAATTCAGGGTTTATACCGATTTAGATTTAGGTCAAGCCCCTTTCTTTATTTTTATGCTTCTTTTCTGTTAAACAAAGTCGTATCAGTTTTTCTCAAATAGGATTACATAACTCTCATTTTTTCAATATAGATCTTCCTGCATTTCTCCTAAATTCTGAATTAAAATAGAAACAGTTTTATAAGTAAAATATAGAAAACATTAATTAGATATTAGAAGTAGTGGGGATTCGTTAGGAGATAGTCTACTCTTTTAATACTACTCATTGTAACAAATAATTACAATAATAACAGCGATACTATATAACAGTGAAATTCTTATGACAAATACTACAACATTCAAGCAACTGGGTATCATTGAACCCATTCTTCGAGTTTGTTCCGAAGAAAAATTCATTCGACCAACAGAAATTCAAGAAAAATCAATCCCTCATATTAATGCGGGAAAAGATGTGATTGGAGAGGCAGCTACGGGTAGCGGAAAAACACTCGCGTTTGCTTCTGGCATTATTCAACGTATAAATAAAGGACAGGGAATTCAAGCATTAATAGTCACTCCCACTCGAGAATTAGCTCAACAAGTAACTGAGATGACTCGAGAACTTTCAAGATACAAACCTCTGAATATATTCGCAATTTATGGTGGGGTTTCAATCAATCCTCAAATTCAGAATTTAAAAAGAGCTAATATTATTATTGGTACTCCAGGTCGATTAATCGATCATATTAGACGAAATACAATTAATTTGAAAAATGTAAAGATATTAGTCCTTGATGAATGTGATAGATTATTAGATATGGGATTCATACCTGATGTAGAGACAATTATTAGACAACTTCCCCGAAATCGTCAAACTCTCCTCTTTTCAGCAACAATTCCATTTGAAGTGAACCGTCTTGCTCAAAAGTATATGGATAATCCGATAGATGTAGAAGCAGAACCTTTAGTTGATCCAAAAAAACTAAGACAATTTTATTATGGTCCTGTTCATGACTCTTTGAAATTTTCATTACTTGTTCATTTATTAAGGTACAATATGAAAAAAGGCCTTTCACTGATCTTTTGTAATACTAGAAGATATACAGACTTCGTAGCTAGAAATTTAGCTGATATTGGAATTAAAGCAACATCTCTCCATGGAGGGTTAACACAAAGTGAGAGGACTAAAAGACTAAATAATTTTCAAAATCAACAAACCAAGATTTTAGTAGCTACTGATGTTGCTGCAAGAGGATTAGACATTTCAGGAGTTACAATTGTTTTCAATTATGACCTTCCTGAAAATCGAAAACAATATATTCATCGAATCGGCCGAACAGCTCGAGCAGGTAAAGCAGGTAATGCTATAACTCTCGTGGGGCAGAGAGATAATGAAAAATTCTATCAATTATTTCGAGACAGTAGAAATACGATTAAAAAAGGTGAAGTTCCACATATTAAAAAAATCGAGACAAAAAGGTTTTCTTCATCTTCTCACAGAAGAAACTTTTCTAGAGCTCAAAACAACAAAAGTCATAGAAGAAGTATAAAACCCAAATCTCGAAAGGTTCAATATTCTCGATATGCAGTTTAAAATGTCTTCATTGGGAGCAATAATAGATTTTATAATCCCCTAGGGATTAAAAACAAATATCATATTACAGGGATATTATTCGTAAAACAGCAATTTTACGACGAAAAAGTATTGTTAACAACATATAAAACTGTATTTTGTTTCTGTATTAGATAATTTATTGAACTAAATTTTTTGGTCCTTTTAATGTATAATAAAATAGCTTGAATCAGTATGCTATTTCATTTAATTGTTGGATTTGGATCATATGTCTAAAAACAGCGGAGAGAATAAGAAAGAAGATGTCTTAATCTCAGAAAAAGGTACTCATTATTGTACATGTTTAGATTTGCCTGGAGGAATTTATAAAAAGGTAATAGGTAATCCAGAAATACCTGAATTGGAAAAAATTGAGATTCACGAAGCTCCATTCCGAATTATTGATGAATTAGAAGTGATTCGAACAATGGTCGAGGTATATCCTCCTATTGGTGAGTTGTTGACTGAATCCATCAAAAAAATGAAAGAAACTATTAGTACAATTGAAGATGAAACGGTAAAAAACGATGAGAAAGAAGAGCAAGATGGAAAAAAGGAAGCTAAAAAAGATCTTGAAGCTCTAAGGAAACAATCAAAAAAACTTGAGAAAGAATTAGAATCAATGGACCAATCAATGAAACAAAAAACATTTCTTCAGATAAAACATCATTTTACAAGTGATTTCTACTTATCTGATTATATTAAGCTAATGAGGAACATTCCTCCAAAAATAAAAAGATTGTTTGATGTTTTAGACAAAAATAGTGAAAAAAGCATTAAAACGATAATATGTAGTTTTAATGAAGTTAACGCTGAAAAATATAGTTTTAGAGAATTTGAATTTCCTCAAAAAATCTTACTTCCAACCCAAATTGAGAAAAAATTAGGTGCAGCAAAAATCACTGGTTTTCAATTGGGATTTGAGGAATCTCCTCTCGGTATTAATCAAATTGAATTGGAGAAGAATAAAGAGGAATTAAGGTTGAAAATTAAAATGAAATTTGAAATTGAAAAACCTTCTGAAATTTTCAGTCCAGAGATGAATAGAAATATTGCAGAATGTGTAAATTTGCTAATAAGCGACAAGGGTGTATAATTAATGGACTATGATGAAAATGAGGGTATAGAAACAGGGTTATTCGAATTTTGCGGAATGAGTATTTCTTGTCATTCGGTTAATTTGTTGAAAGATCAAGTAGAAGAGAAAGATAAAAAATTAAAGGAAGTAACAAAAGCATTAAAGGAAAAAGAGTCATTATTATCAGCATTTGAAATCTTATTTGGAAATTTATCAAAAGGCTTTTTCTTTACTTCATTTCAAAATCATTACAAGAAAATTATAAAAGAAATTCCAGAAATAAAAATAGCAGCAATTGGGGAGATAGATGGAGTAATCGATATTTGGACAATTTTGAAATCAAATAAGATAGAATTGCGAAAACAAATTGCTGGATATCATGTTGAAATAATAAAGCTCTGGGATCAAGTCGAGTTTGAATTTATGACAATTCCAGTATTAGATGAAGAAGATATTGAGGAAATCAGAGGAGAAGAACTAACAGATATGTATATCTTTTATGAGGTTTAATAAATTGAAAGAAAAGCATCATACTTACCGTGCTTCCCAAAATTTCTTATTTCTCCAAGAATTGGAAAAAATTAATTCCAAGTTTTATGATTGGATGGGTATTATAGTTTTTTATATAGCTTTACACCGAGTTCGTGCTGAATTAGCTAGGAAAATAAAACTAATTAGAAAAAAAATTGGTCATGGGAGACTAAATGGATATGTAGTTTCACATTTTGACACTTCTTTTTCTAATGATTATATTTTCCTTTATGAGGAAAGTAGAAGATTAAGATATGATTTAAGGACAAAAGATGTTTTCAGTCAATCAGATTATACAAATGTTAAAGAAATTCTCCTAAAGGTTATTTTTCCTAATACTTAGAAAAAATGTCTTTTCCTTTTTTCTTCTTCTTTAGATTCTTTTTTTTAAAAATTAATTATTCTAAATAGGCATTTCCTCTACAATAGCAAGAAAACGGTCATTGATCTCCTTTTCTGTTGGTTTAACATAAGTCATTGTTGTTTGAATCTTAGCATGACCTAATTTCTTACTTATAACAAGAATATCCATTCCAGCTTTGTAATAACGAGTAGCAAAGGTCACTCTAAGATCGTGAGAAACGAATTCTACACCTGACATCTTACGCATTTCTTGAAAGTATCGATCTATGGTTTTATTTGTAGTTTTTCCAGTCTTAGAATAGAGTAAAAAAACATGCTTTACTTCGTCGAGTTTTCTTTGTTTAAGAAACTGCTCAAATCTTGGCAAATGTCTTTTAGCGATAGGAATAAATCGAACCTTATCTCCTTTTCCATGAATCCTTAATCTTTTCCTCTGTAAATCAAGATCCTCTAATTTTATTCTTGTGTATTCGTTTCGACGTAAGCCAAATTCAATTCCAAGAAAAAATATAAATCTAAACAAAGGATGACTAATCATTGATTGACATTGCTTAATTTCCTCTTCTGTTAAAGCTCTATGAGCTTCATCGCCTTTTGTTGCCTTTGGGGCTTTTTTCTCAAAGTATTCTAACTCCTCTGGATCGATTAATTTCTTTCTTTTGAGAAAATAGTAGAATTTTTTCAGAGCATAGAATTTTCTTCTGCGTGTCGATCCAGTACAAGATTTTTTCTGTTCATTAAGAAAAGCTGCTAAGTCTAAAGTGTTAGAATCTTTTAAGACCTTATTTCGTTGTTTTTGAAAGGATTGGAATTGAAGTAAAATGTATAAATATTCTGATCTGGATCGATCACTTAAATTATCAAGATCCAGTAATTTAAACTCCTCAATTAGAGTTTTATTTGAGTGAGAGGACATTGATTAAACCCATGTTAAGCGTTTGTTTGCTTTATTGTATGTTATGATTTTCTGTTCTCTTAGCTCGTTGATTGCTTCGCCTATTGGATCACTACCTCTCTCTTTGGCTTCCTTAATCTCTTGTTTAAGGTTTGGATAGTGATTAATGATTGCTTTTTCAACAAGTAGATATGTCATTAGTCTAACTTTCTTATCGCTTTTTAAGACTGCTAATATTTCTTCACGAAGGATCCTTTGCCTCGATTCTTGTGTTGAAATAGCTTTTTCTCGTTGGATTTCAACCAGTTTTGAAAGATTATCCAGTCCTTCTTGAAATTCTTTGTGAATACCAGATACAGCTTGATCGATTGTTAAATTAACTCGTTCTTTCAATTCGTCTAACGTAGTAGAAATTATTTGCGGTTCTTCGATGAATCTTTTCATTAATTGAACGAGAGCAGAGGACATTGTATAACCTTTATCCTTTACTGTTGTTTTAAACAATTCTTTGATCTTAGAATTAACATTAAAGGTAATAGTTTCTTTTTCAGACAAATTTAATCCCTACTCCAGAAAAGTTACTATGAGATATTAAAAATTTGTTAACAATCAGCGGTTTGACGACATTTTTTATTTCTCGTTTAGATATTTTTCTTATCCATCCTGAAATTAGGTTGTTTTAATTCCATATTTCAAGTTCCATAGGATTTTCTGTTCATGTTCTAGCAACCATTTTTTCCTCCAAACTCCGCCACCATAACCAGTCAATTTTTTATTACTTCCGATCACTCGGTGACAGGGAACAATAATTGAAATTGGATTTTTTCCATTAGCATTACCCACTGCTCTCGTTCCATTTATATTTTCTATCTTTCTTGCAATATCTAAATAAGAGCAGGTTTTTCCGAAGGGAACATGTATTAATTCCTTCCAAACTTTTTTTTGAAAATTAGTTCCTTCTAGTTCTAATTTCAATGAAAAATCTTGTCTTTTTCCTTTAAAATATTCATCAATTTGATCTAAACATTCTTTCAAAATTTGAGGTGTATTTTTCTTTACAGCTCTTTGTTCAAAATTCTGTTCATCATCAACAAAAGTAAGTGATGTTACATTTTTATCGTTACTAGCAATCCTAATTAGTCCTATTGGTGATTTATAAAATCTGACCACTTCATCTTTCAAAACACCACCTCCAACATATTATTGAACTCTTTGGACTTGACCTGGTGACAAACCAAATTCTTTGGTGAAAGCTTTCCGAAACCCACTGGATGATCTAAATCCACATCTGGAGCTTACGCTTCGATATTTTTCACCTGTTTCAATCAGTTTTCTAGCATATTGTAAGCGCAATTTTCTATGAAATGCCAAAGGGGTTAACTGAAAGCGAATTTTGAAATATCTTCTAATAGTTGAAATATTCACACTAGCCACCTGAGCTAGATCTTTCTCTGTAAGTTTTCGCTCTACTTCGTTTTTTAAAAGAGTACAAACAGAATCAAACCAATATGGGGATTCATCTGGAAAATACCCAGCCCTACAACGTTTACAACCTCTAAAACCTTTGAATATAGCGTTTTTCCGTGTTTCAAAAAAGATTATGTTTTTTTTCAATGGTTTTCTAGCTTTACATGATGGCAAACAATAGATTTTTGTTGATAAAACTCCAACATAGAATATACCATCAAATTCTTTATCGCGTTCTATTGTTGCTTTGAACATTTGTTCATAATCTAATTTTCTTTTTGGAATCGTTTTTTGCACTATCCAATATTAAGACTTCTCTGTTCGATAATAATAGTTATCATAACTATAATCGTCAAAAGGAATAGCTAACACATTTTATATGAAGATTTCGCTAAATTTCGTGCATGGAATTTTTTATCCGAGTTCTAATAATTTTGAAAGACTAGTAAGTTTTTATCATTCAATTGTTTTCCACTGCAAGGTTTTATCAGTATTTTTTCTAGTAAGGCCAAACTTTAGCTTTCTAGATCACAAAAAACGATGA